>CAZKJJ010000047.1:0-3841 GCA_964553055.1 uncultured Acidimicrobiia bacterium | reverse complement strand
GCTCAATGGAGCGCTCACGGTCGAGTCGCAGCCTGGGCGAGGCACCTCCGTGATCATGTCCGTTCCTTCTTCCTGGGCGCTTCAAGACGTGGTCCTGGTCAAGGCGGAAAGCAAGGTGTGGGGAATCGCCGCGGCGGCTGTCATGGCGACCATCCCGCTGGCCGCTGCGGACGTCCGACCAGGATCAGACCGTATGGAGCTGGTCTACCAGGGCCACGAGCGGCTCCCGATCTCGTCGTTTGCCGCGGCGGTTGGTCTTCCTGAGGTGGAACCAGTCGAGGAGGTCGTCGTCCTGCTCACACACGGAGGCCGTGTGGCAGTGACGGTCCCCGAGATCATGGGCAGGAGACAGGTGGCTGTCAAGGGTCTGGGACCGGTGCTGAAGGGCACGCCCCTGCTCGTCGGCGCTGCCTTTCTCGGCGGCGGAGAGGTAGCGGTGGTCGTCGAACCCAACCGGCTTGGCGAGAGGATCAGGACGGTTCCTGCCCCGGTCACGACGAGAGCCAGAGTGCTCGTCGTTGACGACTCGATGGGTGTGAGGCAGCTGGTATCGGCAGCTCTCACGAGTCACGGGTTCGAGGCTCTGGTAGCGGCGGATGCCTCAGAGGCTCTCGAGCATCTCGACTCCGAGCGATTCGATGCGCTCGTCGTCGACTACGCCATGCCTGGTGAGACGGGCGTCGACCTCATTCGAGCGGTGCGTTCCAAGACCATGTCGATTCCCATCGTGATGGTCTCGGCGGTTGCCTCGAGCCAGGACCAGGCAGCAGCATGGGAGGCAGGAGTGGACGCCTACCTCGACAAGTTCGATCTGCGGACGGGCGTGCTGGCATCGACCCTGAACTCGCTCGTGAGGATCCGCACGCCGGAAAGAGAGGGGTGACGTGAGGATCCCGGTCCCGAAGGACAGAGTGGTCGTCGGGGCAGCCATCGCGCCGTTGCTCGTTGCAGCCTCGTCGCCTCAGAGCGCGGGCTGCCTTCCTTCTTCGGCATGCGACTTCGCGTGGATCGCGGACATCGGCACGTGTTCCGTGCCTCGATCGAGCACACGCCGGCAGCGGTGATCGATCTGCGCTACCAGGAGATGCTCCACCAAGCAGGGCCTTTCCTCGTTATGTGGCCGGCTCAAGTGGCCCAGCCGCCGAACCGATGAACTGAGAAGCCACCGGTCGGAGCAGGTGCAAGGCGTTCTCATCGCGTTGACCGTCCTCCTGACGGTCGTCACCGGGGCCGCGATCCTGTTCGCGGCTCGTGCCGTGCATGCGGCCAGGAATCGGGAGGCTGCCGCCGTTCAGGAGGCCGAGAGGGCGAAGCGGATCAAGACCGAGTTCGTGGCGATGGTCAGCCACGAGCTCAGAACGCCTCTCACCGCCATTGCAGGCTTCACCGAGACACTCCTGCAGAACTGGTCCGAGCTCTCGACCACGGACATCGAGGAGTTCCTGCAGATCATCAACGAGGAGTCGAAGCATCTGTCCGATCTGGTCGAGGACGTCCTCGTCATGCCGAGGCTCGAGGCGGGGAAGCTCCCCCTCAACTACGAGACATTCGAGCTGGCCGAGGTGGCTCACCAGGTGACCGACATGATGTTCCCGCCCGGCTCAGCCAGGGAGGCGAGTGTGGCGATCCCTGCGGGGATGACGGTGTACGCAGACCGCAGGAGAACCAGTCAGATCCTTCGGAACCTCATCGAGAACGCGGGGAAGTACGGAGGTGACCAGATCCTCGTCGAGGCGATCTGGACAGGTTCGCAGACGCTCGTCACCGTGGCAGACAACGGCACCGGGGTCCCTCCCGAAGAAGCAGAGACGATCTTCGAGCGCTTCGAGCAACTCTCCAAGGGAGACAATCGAACCGCTTCCGGTGTCGGCCTCGGGCTCCCGATCGCCAGGCGCCTTGCGATAGCCATGGGGGGAGATGTCTGGTACGAGTCGAGGTTTCCCACAGGAAGCAGGTTCTGCTTCACGCTGCCTGCCAGACAGGAGAGGGCTTCCGACCGCCCGATGCAGAGCCAGAAGGAGAGCGAGCTGACCGCACGGGGTGCAGGACGCTCCTGAGCCTGTTCGCTGCGATCTGACCGCCGCTGGGTACCATCGGCCGATGGATCCCACAGGCGACGACAGCGGTGTGATCTACTCGAGCCTCTTCGAAGGGCTCAATCCTCAGCAACGGGAGGCCGTGTCTGCAACCGAGGGGCCGGTCCTCGTGGTGGCAGGTGCAGGATCCGGGAAGACGCGGGTGCTGACCCACAAGGTGGCGTATCTCATCAGGGAGCTTGGCGTCTCCCCGCACTCGATCTTGGCGATCACGTTCACGAACAAGGCTGCAGACGAAATGCGGGAGCGGGTCGGCCACCTGGTCGGCGCGGTCGTGTCGAGGATGTGGGTCTCGACGTTCCATTCTGCGTGCGTCCGCATGCTCCGCCGCGAGGCCCCGCGGCTTGGCTACCGGTCCTCCTTCTCGATCTACGACGAGGCAGATTCCCTTCGCTTGATCACCCTCTGCCTCAGGGACCTCGATCTCGACACGAAGCGGTTTCCTCCCAGGAACGTCAGGGCGGCGATCAGCACCGCCAAGAACGACCTGATCGACTTCGAGTCCTATCGGAGTACGGGGGAGGGCTTCTATCACGACCAGGTGGCAGACACGTACCGCCTCTACCAGCAGCGACTCGTGGCCTCGTCCGCGATGGACTTCGACGATCTGCTCATGATCACCGTCGAGCTGTTCGACGCCTTTCCTGCTGTTCTAAGGACCTACCAGGACCGGTTTCAGTACGTTCTCGTCGACGAGTACCAGGACACGAATCACGCCCAGTACCGGCTGGTCAGCCAGCTCTCGGGGCTCTATCGGAACGTGTGTGTCGTCGGCGACTCCGACCAGAGCATCTATGCCTTCCGGGGTGCCGACATCCGCAACATCATGGAGTTCGAGCAGGACTTTCCCGACGCGAGGGTCATCACGCTCGATCAGAACTATCGGTCGACGGAGACCATCCTCCAAGCAGCCAACGCCGTGATCTCCAACAACCCTGACCGAAAGCCCAAGCGGCTCTGGAGCGATCTGGGTATCGGGACTCCCATCACCCGGTACGAGGCGCAGGACGAGGAGGATGAAGTCGGCTTCGTATCCGAACAGATCAGGGCCCTGGAGGGCGATGGGCACGGTCTTTCCGACATCGCCATCTTCTACAGGACCAACGCCCAGAGCCGGGTCTTCGAGGAGGCCTTCGTGCGCCACGGCGTTCCCTACCAGGTGGTGGGCGGCACCAAGTTCTACGAGCGCAAGGAGATCCGGGACGTGCTCGCGTACCTGAGGGCTCTGGTCAATCCCGCTGACGAGGTCGCCATCAAGCGGATCCTCAACGTCCCGAAGCGAGGCATCGGTGCCACCACCGTGGGTCATGTTGATCGGTTTGCGCAGACGGAGGGCATCGACTTCGCCGAGGCGCTCGAGAGGGCGGACGACATCGCACCGCTCACCCAGAGGGCGAGGCGCCAGATCGGCGACTTCGTCGCCCTGGTGGGGCTGCTCAGGGCTCGAGCGACAGAAGGCCCCACCGAGGCGGTCAAGGCGGTGCTGTCCGAGACCGGGTACCAGGCAGAGCTCGAGGCCGAGAAGACGGTGGAGGCACTGGGAAGGGTGGAGAACATCCAGGAGCTCGTCACCGTCGCTGCGCAGTACTCCGAGGAGCAGGAAGGCACGGTCATCGACGATCTGCCTTGGGAGGAGATCTCGGGCGAGCGGCGGCTTGGGCTGTTCCTGGAGTCGGTGAGCCTCGTGTCTGAGATCGACGAGCTCGACGAGGAGGCGGAGGCAGTCACGCTGATGACGCTCCACA
>CAZKJJ010000046.1:0-11358 GCA_964553055.1 uncultured Acidimicrobiia bacterium | reverse complement strand
CGACGGCAGGGTCCGACCCGAGCACGAGCTGCTGAGCGAGCGCCGCCTCCAGACGAGCGATAGCCGTTCTCGTGTCCATCAGCGCGCCGCCGCGGGACGGAGGGCCACCCGCCGCGCCCTGGTCCGCTTTGACCGGGGGCTGCGCTCGACCGGAGGCCGGCGCTCCCGATCCACCTGCATCATCCGGACCACCGAGTAGTCGATCGTCATCTGACATCTCCTTCTGTGTGATGTCAGAATGATGTCATATTGACATCGGTTTGTCAAGTCCTCTTCGAGAGCAGCTCGTACAGGGTGGTCCGCTGGGCCGGGAACCTCCCCGCCGCCAGGATGACCTGGCGGAAGTCGGAAGGCTCCACCTCCGTCCCATGCGAAGCCCCTGCCGAGCGCGAGATGATCTCGTCCATGAGCGTGCCGCCCAGATCGTTGCAGCCGGCCTCCAGCAGACGCGCTCCCGCCTCGAGGCCGAGCTTCACCCAGGAGGCCTGGATGTTGTCGATCAGGCCGTCGAAGGCCAACCTGGCGACCGCGTGCATCAGGACCACCTCGTCCCACGTCGGACCAGGCCTCGACGCGCCCCGGAGGTAGATGGGCGAGCCCATGTGGACGAAAGGAAGGGGGACGAATTCCGTGATGCCCCCCGTGCGGCGCTGGATCTGGCGGAGCACCTCGAGGTGGTTGGCCCAGTGCTCAGGGCTGTCGATGTGGCCGAACATGACGGTCGCCGTCGAGCGGAGCCCGATCTCGTGCGCTGCGATCATCACGTGGGCCCACTCCGCGGTCCGGATCTTGTCCGGGCAGAGGTGGGCACGGACCCGATCGTCGAGGATCTCGGCGGCCGTCCCGGGAAGCGTTCCGAGTCCCGCTGACTTGAGTCTGGAGAGCAGCTCGACAACGCTCACTCCCAGCGTCTCTGCCCCCTGCCACACCTCCAAGGGCGTGAAGGCATGGATGTGGAGGTCCGGCTCCTCTGCCTTGATCGCCTCGACGACCTGCACGTAGAAGTCGCCCGTGAAGTCCGGATGGATGCCGCCCTGCAGGCACACCTCGGTGGCCCCCCGCAGAACCGCCTCACGGGCTCTGGCCACGATCTCGGGAATGTCCATGAGGTACGGATCACCCCTGAGGTTCAGACTCCGCGGTCCCTTCGAGAAGGCACAGAACCCACAGCGGAAGTAACAGAGGTTGGTGTAGTTGATGTTCCTGTTGACCACGTAGGTCACGACGTCACCGTTGGCGCGGTCACGCAGCCGGTCGGCGACCCACGCCACCGCCTCGAGGTCCGCTCCCCTCGCACTGAAGAGGGTCGTCAGCTCGGAGACGGAGGGCCGGATGCCCTCGAGGGACCGCTCCAAGATCGGAAGCACCCTGGGCGAGGCACTGCCGAGACCGTCTGGTCCCCGCCCTTCGAGCCAGAGCGAGTCCGACCACTCGAAGGAGAGCCGCTCGGCCGGCACCGGTGGACGCTCATCCTTCCCAGGCGCCCAGTCGGTCCGTGGGCGAACCGCGCCCGTGCCGTCGACCTGGCCGAGCCAGGCTCGGAAGAGCTCGTCTGATAGCACACCCCTGACGTCGTCAGCTCCCAAGCCAACCGGGAAGGCTCCTCGCTCGACCAGCTCCAGCGGCAGGAGCGCCTGGCGCAGCTCGCCCAACCGCTCGACATCCCAGTCACGGAGGAGCAGATCCGTCGCACCTGCTGCAACGGCGGCCTGAGCATCCTCGACCTCATCCACGAAGACCGACACTGCGGCATCGACGCCCGGCACCGCCAGGAGGGCTCTCGCCTCGGCAACTCTGCTCCTACCCGTTCTGAGGAAGGCGGAGCCCGTTCGCACGAGCGCATCGAGCACCTGCTCGGGAGTGCCCTCGTGGAGCACTGTGATCCGCCACGCTCGAACCCCGGATCGGTTGAGCTCCAGTGCTCTGCGGGGAGGACAGACCCATGCCGCGGCCTCCTCTTGACCGGATCCGGTCTCGACAGGCAGCGTCCCTCCCGTCACGGAGGCTGCGATCTCGGCACGGCTGAGGTTCTCCTTCTCCAGGGTGGACGTCCCCTCCTTGCGCCGCGTGGACGCCGCCAGCTCGTTGACGGCCGATACGGGGCGGACCCTGCAGAAGGTGATCATGATGACACGCCCTCTGAGCGTCGCACCACTGCATATCCCCAGGAGTCTGTGGCGTCGCGGACCTTGTCGGCCAGTGTGTGGTCGATCCAGCGATCCGAGATGAATTCCGGGTAGACGGGGAGCCGTGGCCTCAGCGTGTGGCCGGCCGCGACCGTTCTCGCTTCGAGCTCGACGAGGTGTGGCCACGGCAGCTCTGGATTGACCCAATCGGGTGTGACAGGCGAGACCCCTCCCCAATCGTTGATGCCAGCGTCGAGGTAGACCTCGAACCGGTCGGTGAGGTTCGGTGGGACCTGGACGTTCATCGCAGGGCCCAGGATCCATCGAGTGAGAGCCGCCACCGTGGCGATGTAGCCAGGAATGGGCTCCGCATGGCGCCGCATCCTCGTCGAGGGCTTGGCGCGAAAGTTCTGGACGATCACCTCTTGTATGTGCCCGCCGGCTGCCTGCAGCTCGGCAAGAGCGAACAGACTGTCCACGACCTCGCGGTGGGTCTCACCGATCCCGATCAACAGGCCCGTCGTGAAGGGGACCCTGCTTCGACCAGCAGCTTCGATGGTGGCGACGCGGCGGGAAGGCTCCTTGTCTGGGCAGCCGAAGTGCGGCATCCCTGGCTGCATCAACCGGTCCGAGATGTTCTCGAGCATCAGCCCCATCGAGACATTGGATGGTCGGAGCGAAGCGATCTCCTTCTCGCTCATCACGCCCGGGTTGGCATGAGGAAACAAGGAGGTCTCGCCGCAGACGAGCTCGGTCATGGCTACGACGTAGTCGAGAGTCGACGCATACCCTCTCTCGGAGAGAAACGACCGCGCCTGAGGCCAGCGGTCCTCGGGCCTGTCCCCGAGCGTGAACAGCGCCTCGGTGCAGCCGTGCACCTCGCCGGACCGTGCCACTGCCATCACCTCGTCCTCGGAGAGGTAGCGTCCGCCGCCGCCGGGCGGCTTGGCGAACGTACAGTACGTGCAGGTGTCGCGGCAGAGGGTGGTCAGCGGGATGAAGACCTTTCTGCTGTAGGTGACGGTCTTGCCGTGACCTTCATCGCGCAGCCGGCCCGCCTCCTCGAGCAGTGGGCCAGGGGCCCGCGCCCCCGCCAGGTACTCGAGCGCCAGCTGCGGTTCCGGGGCAGGGTGCGCCATGTGGACGGGACGGTATCACGGCAGGTGTCTCGAAGTGAGTGCCCCTCGCTACGCTCCTGACCATGCGCGGACTCGCCGCCGCCCTCCTGCTCGTCGTGGCGGCGTGTGAAGGGACGCCTTCCTCCCAGCTCCCACCCACCTCGAGTTCGAGCACCACCACGACGGCTCCGACTGCGCTGGTGCCCACGACTCGACCCTCGCCTGCCTGCCTGACAGGTGAGCTGGCGTTCGTGGAGGTGCCTGGGGAGCTGCCCATCTCGCTTCCCGAGGGCGAGCCGGACGCAGGCCACATCTCCGGTTGGTCCCTGGTGGAGGACGGCGCCTGCGACCGGCTGACGATCTCCCTCGCCACAGAGGGTGGGGCGCCCGCCAGGGTGGCAGGTGAGGTGAAGGCCTCACTGCTCGGCACTGAGGGTGTGCTGCGGCTGACGTTCGACCCGCACGTACAGACCAGTGCAGTCGTCGATCAGGTCTTCGAGGGATCCTTCGTGTCGAGGGGGTACGTGGTGCGGTCGTTGGATGGTTCGCTGTTCGTTGATCTCCATCTCTCACGGCCCGCATCTGCTCGCGTCTTCGTCGACCGTTCGCCTGCCGTGGTCACGATCGACCTCGCAGAGGGCTCCACTCTCTTCGTCGGTCCCGCGGCAGCTGAGGACGCCGTCATCATCGCTCCAGCTGACCCGCGGCAGAGCTACCCACTGGAACTCTCGGGCTACATGAGGACACCGGACATCGACATCCTGCTGACAGGAGAGGGCGTGGAGCCGGAGCCAGTTGACGCCGAGCTCGCGGATGGCCAGGGTCTGTGGGCTGCGTACGAAGCGGTCATCGACGATGGTCCCATCGGCATCGTCACGTTGGAGGTCGGCACAGCTACCAGGCTCCTCGAGCTCAGCTGAGAAGGCCTTCGATCGGCACCAGCGTGAGGGTCCCTTCGGCGACGGAGACGTGCGGGACGAGCGCATCGACGAAGGGCACCTCGACGATCCGCCGATCGAGGAGCTCGATCACCAGCCGGTCCTGGTGAGCTCCGGACACCACGCCACGAACGACTCCCAGCCTCGTGCCTTCGACCGAGACGACGGCGAGCCCCTCGAGCTGCTCGGGCCAGAACTCGCTTTCAACGAGCTCCCTCCGCTCAGACGAAAGGACGTGGAGCACCTCGCCTCGCAGCTCCTCAGCCGCTTCCCTGCTCTCGATCTCCTCGAAACGAAGCAGCAGGCCCTTCGGGCTCACGTCGTGGGACTCGTCCACGGTCAGCGCACGTCCTTCCTCGGTACGCAGGACAGCTCCTCTCCGGAAGCGACCGGGGTCGTCTGAGAGGCGAAGAGCGGTGACGGCACCGAGCACGCCGTGCGGCCTTCCGACCCGGCAGACGACGACTCTGTCCTCAGTCGACGAACTCAACGTTCGACTGGAGGCCTTCCTCGTCTGCGGCGGCCTGGGCGATGACCCTGATGGCCCTGGCGACGCGGCCCCTCCGCCCGATCACGCGACCGAGGTCGCTCTTGGCCGTCCGGACCTCGGCCAGGATCTCGTCTGGGCCCTCCTCGACGAGTGTGACCGCGACCTCGTCCGGGTTGTCCACGATGGCGGTCACCAGGTAGCTGACCACCCGCTCGGTGATGTCACCCTTCTTCATTGCGAGTCACCTCATCCTGGCCGACACCACTCGGGACGGTGTGCACGTCTCCGCGGGCCGCCCTGTACCGGGACCATGCACCCGAGATCTCGAGGAGCTTCCGCGCCCGTTCGGTAGGCTGGGCCCCTGCCTCGAGCCAGTGCACTGCTCGGTCGTTGTCCACCTCCACCACCGACGGATCCTGCCTGGGGTCGTAGCGTCCGATCTTCTCGACGAACCTGCCGTCGCGCGGCGACCTCGAGTCTGCAACCACCAGCCGATACGTCGGCTGCTTCTTCTTTCCGATCCTCATGAGGCGGATCTTCACCGCCATGCTCACCTCTTTCCCATCAGTGCAGTGAGATCTCTCAGACCTCGGCCCTCAGTCAGATTCTTCATCATCTTCGCAGCTTGAGCGAACTGACGCAGCAGGTTGTTGACGTCCTGCACCGACGTGCCAGAGCCTGCCGCGATGCGCCTGCGCCTGGGCCCGTTGATGACCTTCGGGTCGCGCCGCTCTTCTGGCGTCATCGACTGGATGATGGCCTCTACGCGCCGCAGATCGACGTCCTCGACGACACCCGAAGGAACGCCAGGCAGCATAGCAAGCAGGTCCCGCATCGAGCCCATCTTGCGGACCTGAGAGAACTGCTCGAGGAAGTCTTCGAGCGTGAAGCTCGCTGACCGCATCTTCTCCGCCACGCGCTCGGCCTCTGCAGCGTCGAAAGCAGACTCGGCCTTCTCGATGAGCGTCAGGACGTCGCCCATGCCGAGGATGCGCGACGCGATGCGCTCAGGATGGAAGGGCTCGAGATCCGAAGGCCTCTCGCCGACGCCAACGAACTTGATGGGGACCCCTGTGACCTCCCTCACCGAGATCGCGGCGCCTCCCCTCGCATCGCCGTCGAGCTTCGAGAGGACAAAGCCCGTGAGCTCGACGTGTTCCGCGAACCCCGTAGCGAGCGAGACCGCCTCCTGGCCGGTCATGGCGTCGAGCACCAACAAGGTCTCGTCAGGATTCGAGGCCCTGGTCACCTCACCCAGCTCCCGCATGAGGTCCTGATCGATCTGTGATCGGCCGGCCGTGTCGACGATCACCGCACCGCGGCCCGTCCGCTCGGCCTCGCGGAGCGCTTCCTTGACCACTCTGACGGGCTTCGAGGTCCTGTCCGTCACCACGGGAACGCCGATGGCACGGCCCAGGTGGGTGAGCTGTTCGACGGCGGCGGGCCGCTGAAGGTCGGCTGCTACCAGGATCGGGTTCCGATCCTTCAACCTGTTGGCCAACTTGGCAGCCGTCGTCGTCTTGCCCGATCCCTGGAGGCCGACGACCAGAACGACCGCCGGGGGGTGCGAGGGTGTGTTCAACGGAACGGCCTCCTCACCGAGCGTACGGACCAACTCGTCGTGCACGATCTTCACGACGGCCTGTGCCGGACTGAGGCTCGTGCGGATCTCTGTTCCTACGGCTCTGTCCCTGATCCTGGCCAGGAGGTCCTTGACGACGGCCACGCTCACGTCCGCTTCGAGCAAGGCCAGCCTGACCTCACGGAGCGTGGCATCCACGTCCTGCTCCGTCAGCCTGCCCTTTGCCCGTAGGCGAGCGAAGATCGACTCGAACTTCCCTGTCAGTGCGTCGAACACGTACGGCGAGTGTACGGCGCGGCGTGTCCAAGGACCGGCGGTACGCTCACTTCGGGAAGGAGCTGCATGAGCCTCTCGGTTGTCCAACATCCCCTCACGAAGCACTACCTGACCACGCTCAGGACCAAGTCAACGCCACCCGAGGCATTCAGGGAGACCACGAGGCGGCTCGCCTATACGCTGATCATGGAAGCCACAGCCGATCTCCCGCTGCGGTCCGAGACGGTCGAGACGCCCCTGGAGACGACCACCGGACAGGTGCTCGACCGCGACCTCGTGGCTGTCGCGGTCCTACGGGCGGGTCTTGGGTTGCTCGACGCAGTGCTCGACCTGCTGCCTTACGTGCACGTCGGCTATGCAGGCGTTCAGCGCGACGAGGAGACGGCCGAGCCGCAGGCCTACTACACGAAGCTCCCTGCCGTCGATGATGCTCGGGTGCTGCTTCTGGAACCAATGCTCGCCACAGGAGGCTCGCTCTCCTGGGCGACGCAGGTCGTCAAGGACCACGGCGCACGCGACATCATGGCTCTCTGCATCGTCACCGCACCCGAGGGCGCAGCCCGCATGGAGCGAGACCACCCGGATGTTCGCGTCGTCACGGCTTCGCTCGACAGGGACCTGAACGACCGCTTCTACATCCGTCCCGGCCTCGGCGACATGGGGGATCGCCTGTTCGGGACCCTGTGATGTCATTCGCCGAGGACGTACAGCGTGTGCTCGAGCGGCTCGGACCGGGCGACGTGATGACGTACGGTGAGGTGGCCTCCGAGGCCGGCCACCCAGGCGCTGCCCGAGCGGTCGGAAACCTGCTCGCGGCTTCGGAGGGCCTGCCATGGTGGCGAGTGGTCGCCGAAAACGGCCGCCTGGTGCCTGGCCATGAGGCACGTCAGGCGGAGCGGCTGCGGGCGGAGGGCGTCGAGGTCTCGGACGGCCGGGTCGTCACCTGATGGATCCGCACTCCTGGAATCTGCGGTACCGCGCCAGCGAGCGCCTGTGGCCTGAGGAACCCAACCAGTTCGTGGTCTCGGAAGTGGGGTCACTCCCGCCAGGGAGCGCGCTCGACGTGGCATGTGGTGAAGGCCGGAACGCGATCTGGTTGGCAGAACGTGGATGGGAGGTCGTGGCCGTCGACTTCTCGTCGGTCGCGCTCGCGCGAGCCAGGGAACGAGCTCGCGCGCGAGGCGTCGACGTCACGTGGGTCCTGGCCGATGTCCTCTCCTACCGACCTGCAGAGGCATTCGATCTGGTCCTCGTCTCGTACCTCCAGCTACCGGAGCTCCGAGACGTCATCGAGAGGATCGAGCCCTACGTTGGTGGCACCCTCCTGATCGTGGCTCATGCCCGCGCCAACCTACGCCGCGGCTATGGAGGGCCGCAGGACCCTGCGATGCTGTTCGAGCCCGAGGAGTGCGCAGCGTGGATCAGCGAGCTGAGCGTCACCCGGGCAGAGCACGTCGAGCGCGTCGTGGATAGCGAGGAGGGGCCAAGGCAGGCGATCGACTTCGTGCTGCGGGCGGTCCGCCCCGCCCTAGTGTGACGCGATGGATCTCCGCAGAGCGGTCGTGATCGTCATGGACGCCTGTGGGGCCGGCGCTGCGGAGGACGCGGCGCGCTACGGAGACGAAGGAAGTGACACCCTGGGGCACACGGCACGTGCGGTGGGCGGGCTCGACCTTCCCAACATGGCGGCGGCAGGTCTCGGTAACCTGCATCCCGATCTCATGGGCGTCCCGCCCGCCACCGACCCGACGATGGCATACGGCAGGATGGCAGAAGCCTCGGTGGGCAAGGACTCCACCACGGGCCATTGGGAGCTCGCCGGGCTCGAGACAGAAGAGCCCTTCGCCACGTTTCCCGACGGCTTTCCCAGCGAGCTCGTCTCTGCGGTCGCTCGTGCGTCGGGACATGGCCTCATAGGCAACTACGCGGCCTCGGGGACCGTCATCATCGAGACACTGGGTGAGCGGCACTTCGAGACAGGCGCGCTGATCCTCTATACGTCCGCCGACTCTGTCTTTCAGCTCGCTGCCCACAAGGACGTCGTGCCGCTCGACGAGCTCTACCGTACCTGTGAGCTGGCAAGGGCTGAGTGCGACCGCTACCGGATCGGCAGGGTCATCGCCCGACCGTTCGAAGGGCGACCGGGTGCATTCAGGAGAACCTACGAACGCCGTGACTTTGCCATGCCGCCGCCTGGACCCACGCTGCTGGACCTGGCAAGCAAGGCAGGACTCGACGTGATCGGGATAGGGAAGATCGAGGACCTGTTCGTAGGACACGGGTTGACGAAAGCGGTTCACACCGCAGGAGATGCGGAAGGACTCGCCAGTACGCTCGAGGCCATCGCATCCGTGGAGCGGGGCGTCATCTTCACCAATCTCGTGGATCTCGACATGGTGTACGGACATCGGGAGGACCCGGAAGGCTTCGCGAAGGGCCTCGCCCTCATCGATGGCCACATTCCCGGGCTGGTCTCGTCCTTGACGCCGGACGACCTCTTGTTCCTGGTGGCGGACCATGGCAATGACCCAACGGACGGCAGCACAGACCACACGAGAGAGCTGGTGCCGCTCCTCGTGGCAGGGATGCGGGCTGCCGGCGTGAATCTGGGCACCAGAGGGCAGTTCTCCGATGTCGCGGCGACGATCGCCCAAGGCATGGCCCTGCCCACAACCCCGAGCGGCACGTCGTTCCTGGAGGCAATCACATGAGAGCGACCGAGATCATCGAGAGAAAACGCGAGGGAGGGGAGCTCTCCGCTGAGGTGATTCGGTCGATCATCCATGACTACGTGTCCGGGGCTGTTCCCGACTACCAGATGTCGGCGCTGCTCATGGCGGTCTACTTCCAAGGCTTCACGACGAGGGAGCTCGCGGCCTGGACCGAGGCGATGCTGCGCTCTGGAGAGATGCTCGACCTGTCACGCATCCCGAAGCCGAAGGTCGACAAGCACTCGACGGGGGGCGTGGGCGACAAGGTATCGATCCCACTCGCGCCCATGGTCGCGGCCTGCGGCGTCGCGGTTCCGATGATGAGCGGCCGTGGGCTGGCACACACGGGCGGTACGCTCGACAAGCTGGAGTCGATACCGGGTTTCCGTACGCAGCTCGAGCCGACCACGTTCAAGGAGATCCTCCAGTCTCACGGCCTGGTCTTGGCAGGAGCTTCCGACACCATCGTGCCGGCAGACCGAGCCATCTACGCCTTGCGGGATGCCAGCGGCACGGTGCCCTCGATACCTCTGATTGCCTCCTCGATGATGTCCAAGAAGCTCGCCGAGGACCTCGATGGCGTCGTCCTCGACGTCAAGGTGGGCAGAGGCGCCTTCATGAGGGACGAGCAGTCGGCGCGTCTCCTTGCAGACACGATGACCGCGATAGGGGCAGGGCACGGCCTCCGCACCGTGGCATTCCTCACGGCCATGGATCAACCTCTCGGCCGCGCGGTGGGCAACGCCAACGAGATCGCCGAGTCGCTCGACCTCTTGGCGGGAGGCGGACCCGAGGATCTGTCCGAGGTCACCTATCTCCTGGCCTCTGAGATGCTGGTGATCGCGGGCAAGGCAGCTGATAGAGCCGAGGCGAGAGATCGGCTCTCCAAGGTGGTGCACAGCGGGGAGGCGCTGGAGCTGTTCGGCAAGGTGATCGAGGCCCAGGGAGGCGACCCGAGGGTCATACAGGACCGGAGTGTGCTTCCTCTTGCGTCGAAGGTCGCCGAGATCGCGGCCCCCAGGGGAGGATTCGTCAACCAGTGCGATGCCAAGGCAGTCGGATTGGCTGCGATGAGCCTCGGAGCAGGTAGGGAGCGCAAGGAAGACGACATCGATCCCGGGGTCGGGCTCTCGATCCTGGCCAAAGAGGGTGACCGCGTCGAGCAGGGAGAGCCACTGGCCAGGCTCTTCTACGAGGACGATGCCAAGCTGGCCACGGCCAAGGGCATCCTGCAAGACGCCTGGCGCATCGGGACCCTCCCCGCCACGCCCAAGCCGTTACTGCTGGACGAGCTCAGCAGATGAGCTTCGAGGAGCTGTCGAAGGCGGCCCGGAGGGTGGCAGAGGCAACGGAACAGGCAAGGCACGACGCGGTCCTCGTCTTGGGCTCTGGGCTCAGTGCTTACGCCGAGAGCCTCCCTCGAGGCATCGTCGTCCCGTACTCCACGATCGAGGGCTTCCCCGTGCCGACCGTCGAGGGCCATTCCGGCGTGCTCGTCTCTGCGCAACTCGGAAGTGTCAGGGTTCTCGTGCTCGCAGGCAGGGCCCACCTCTACGAGGGTGGCTCCATGCAGGACGTCGTCTTCGGGGTTCGAATGGGTGTGGTGGCCGGAGCGAGGCACGTCGTCCTCACCAATGCGGCAGGAGCGGTCGATCCAACTCATCGGCCTGGCGACCTCGTCCTCATCTCCGACCATCTGAATCTGACGGGGACCAGCCCGCTCGTCGGGGAGAACGATCCTCGGTTGGGCCCCCGGTTCCCAGACATGTCGAACGTCTACAGCGAGGAGCTCAGGCGGCTGGCGGTGCGATGCGGTCAACGCGTCGGCGTCGAGCTCTCGGAGGGCGTCTACGCCTGGATGACGGGTCCCTCGTACGAGACGCCTGCGGAGATACGAATGCTGGCCTCACTGGGGGCAGATCTCGTCGGCATGTCAACCGTACCGGAGGCGATAGCCGCCAGACACATGGGAGCCGACGTGTTGGGAATCTCCCTGGTGGCCAACCTGGCTGCCGGGATCTCTCCAGGCTCACTCGACCACGCAGAGGTGACCAAGACCGCCAATGACGCCAGGGAGCGGATCGCCTCGCTCCTGGACTGTCTGCTTCCTGAGCTGC
>CAZKJJ010000045.1:0-11629 GCA_964553055.1 uncultured Acidimicrobiia bacterium | reverse complement strand
GACGTTGGCCGTCTTCCTCCCGACACCCGGCAGAGAGACGAGCTCAGGCAGGGTCCTCGGCACGCTCCCTGCGAACCGATCGACGATCATCGAGGCCATCGCGATGATGGACCGAGCCTTCTGTCTGAAGAAGCCTGCGGAGTAGATGATCCTCTCGACTTCGGAAGGATCGGCCTCTGCGAGATCCTCCGGCTTCGGGTACCGAGAGAACAGCAGCGGCAGGACCCGGTTCACGTTCTCGTCTGTGGTCTGGGCGGACAGGACGGTCCCGACGAGCAGCTCCCACGGATCACGGTGCTCGAGTGCGGTGGCGATGTCAGGGTAGGTCCTCTCGAGCCTGTGGACGATGGCTCGTGCCCTTCCGCGCTCAGCAGCTGTGGGGACGGACCCATCGGCGCGTCGCTCACCTCGCCCCATGTCGGTACCGTATCAGCGGCAGGATCGCGGCAGCCCGCAGAGCCTGGATGCTCGACGTAGGGTTGGTCGACTGCATCCCCAGCCGCTATCCCGACGCTCGGGGATGGCTCCGAGAGGATCGGTCTTCGTGCCGAAGGCCGCGGATCCGGCTAACCCGAGCCTGGCATCCGCGGCTGTCCGCGGCGCTCTGCTTGCTCGAGCCTTCGAGCCGTGCGCATGGCGATCCTGAGCAGCGCCAGGACGAGGAAGAGCAGCAGGATGAGGATGAGCAGCAGCTCAGGCGCTGCCGTGTACGCCGTGCGGCAGCCATCCAACCCCCTCGGGCACAGACCGTAGCCGTCGCGCCCCGCTGCCAGATCCAAGAGCACCAGCATGGGGAGGGACGCAAGGGCGACCGCAGCGCCTATCAGCAACACCACCGATGCGCGCACCCATCTCACGTCCACACAACGAGAGGTTACCGGCGGCCCGTTCCCTCCTCAGTACAATGCGCGCCCGTGGTGGAGTACTACCGGGAGCCGTTCACGGCGCAGGAGCGCGACATCCTTTCCCGGTTCTTCACCAACGTCGATGGACCTGTCTTCGCACTGGTGAACCTTCCTGAGGTGGTCAAGGGTGCCCTCTTCGCCAGGTACTCGAGGTCAGACAAGTCGGTTCGACGTCTCTTCCTTGACGAGTTCGTCGAACAGCCCGAGATAGGGATCGAAGCTCTGGCCTCTCGTCTCTCCGAGGACGACCCGCTGGGTTCCTTGAAGCGGGCCGAGCAACTGTACGACCGGGTGTTCTTCGAGTACGGGGACGACTCGGTAGCTCAGCTGGGTGGCGCCCATCTGGCTTGTGAGCAGGCATCGAACGTGCTCACCAAGGTGCTGGAGTGGGGAAGGATCGCGGCCTATCTCGAGCAGAGCACTCGGTACGTGGCGTACGACCAGAGGCTCGGAGACCGGTATCGCTACTTCGTCCCGAAGGAGCTGGAGGCCGGCGACCTCGGCGAGCGCTACGGGGGCCTCATGGAGTGGCTGTTCGACCGCTACTCGGCTCTGGTGGCGCTGCTCACCGAGTACTTCTCCGAGCGCTTCCCTCGCCAGGAGGGCGATCCGGCATGGGTCTGGAGGTCATCGATTCGAGCCAAGGCATGTGATGTGGCACGCGGCCTCCTTCCCGCCTCGACGCTCTCGAACGTCGGGATCTATGCGACGGGACAGGCGTACGAGATGGCGCTGGTTCGCATGCGGGCTCATCCGCTGTCTGAGGTGCGCAGCTACTCAGACCTCATGTTGGCGGAGCTGAGGAAGGTGATCCCGTCGTTCCTCAGGAGAGTGGATCTTCCAGAGCGGGGCGACCTCTGGAGCAAGTACCTCGAGGGCGTGACCTCCTCCCTCGGGAAGGCCGCCCAGGAGCTCGCTACGGAGGAGCCAGCCGCTCGTCCCTCCGTGACACTGGTGGACTTCGATCCGGAAGCCGAGCTCAAGCTGGTGGCCGCTGCCCTCTACGCGGTGAGCGAGGTCCCCGACGACCAGCTCCTCGATCTGGCACGGCGCCTCAGCGCCACTGACCGTGCTCGGGTCATCGCAGCCTTGATCGGCGAGCGCACGAACCGTCGTCACAAGCCAGGCAGGGCGATGGAGCGGAGCTACTACCGGTTCGACATCCTGACGGACTACGGGGCGTTCCGGGATCTACAGCGCCATCGCATGATGACCATCGAGTGGCAGCGGCTCGGTACCCGCCTCGGCTACGACACGCCGGAGGAGATCGAACTGCTCGGCCTCGAAGGAGACTGGGCCGAGGCGATGGGTCGCGCCAAGGCGTTCTACGAGGACGTTCGGAAGGCGCTGGGACCCGATAGCGCTCAGTACGTCGTGCCTTTCGCTTTCAACATCCGCTTCGTCGTCGAGATGAATGCGAGGCAGGCATTTCACTTGCTCGAGCTCCGATCCCAGCCTGCAGGGCACCCTTCCTACAGGAGCATCTCCCAGGAGATGCATCGCCTCATTTCGGAGGAGGCAGGACACAAACTCATCGCCGAGGCGATGAGCTACGTCGACTACAGCTTCCCAGAGCTCGAGCGGCTCGAGGGCCAGCGCAAGGCAGAGAGCAAGAGAGTCGCCACCCTGTGAGCCCGCTCAGCCGCTGAGGGGCACACGAAGCACGAGCTCCTGGTCCTCCACTTCCCACCGTGCGCCACCGATCATCGAGAAATCGACGTGGTCGATCTCCGCCTGCTCGATGAAGAGGCGCCGCTCCGCACCGGCGACGGGCGGAAGAGGCCGCTCCCGAACTGCCTGTGCCCTCTCCCGAAACCGCTCCAGCATCGCGTCGACGTCGAAGGAGGTCATGACCTGGAGGTTATCGCGCCATCTCGACGACCCACCGGTACGCTGCCCTCGTGTTCGACCGCAAGCTCCTCCTCGTCACGGGCAAGGGAGGAGTGGGACGGTCAGCCGTCTCGGCAGCCCTCGCGCTGCTGGCTTCCAGACAGGGCCACAGGGTCCTGGTCGTTGGATTGACAGACGACCTCGGCATCGCCTACCACCTCGGCGGTCAGCGCCTCGGCTACGAGCCGATCGAGCTGAGGCCAGGCCTCCACGCTCTCGCCGTCGACCTCGCCTCGAGCCTCGACCAATACCTCGGCCTCCAGCTCCACATCCCGAGGGTGACGCGGTTTGGTCCTCTGAGGAGGGCCTTCGAGGTGCTGGCCGCAACGGCGCCAGGGGTGAGGGAGGTCATCGCGATCGGCAAGCCGATCTTCGAGCTCTCGACCGGAAGGTGGGACCTCGTGATCACGGACGCCCCGCCGACCGGGCAGATCGTCTCGTACCTCGCGGGACCCCAGGTGGTGGCAGGTCTCGTTCCTGCCGGCAGAGTGAGGGATCAGGCACAGTTGATCAGCCACGTCCTCGCGGAGGAGGCAGCCTTGGTCATGGTGGCCCAGCCTGAGGAGCTACCTGTTCGAGAGACACAGGAGGCCCTCTCGGAGCTGCGTCGAAGGCAGCTCATACCCGTCGTCTCTGTGACCGCCAACAGGGTCCTCGAGCCTCTCCGGCTCTCAGCAGCATCGATCCTGCGGGTCCCGCCTGGCCCGCACAGGGAGGCGGCAGATCTCCATGCCTCTCTGTACCAGAGTCAACAGAGCTGGCTCTCGGAGCTGAAGCCCGACAAGACGCTTCCGTACCTGTTCGGCCTCCTCACCCCGACCGAGGTGGCTGCTCGCCTGGCAGACGCCTGGGAGGAGACGTGAAGTCGCAGGCGGTCTTGATGACGGGATCGGGAGGCGTCGGCAAGACGACGCTCTCCGCAGCCGTAGCCATCGCCTCTGCCAGGCAAGGGCGCCCAACCCTTGTCATCACGGTCGACCCTGCCAAGCGCTTGGCCCATGCACTCGGCCTCGACGATCTGGGGTCCGAGCCAACACCCAACCCGGACGAGCCCAACCTGTGGGCGGCCATGCTCGACGCCTCCGCCTCCTGGGAGAGGATCATCCACCGTCACGCCCCAGCAGATGTGGCAGAGCGCCTGACAGCCAACGAGTTCTTCAGGGCCATAGCCGACCGATTCCCTGCTTCGCAGGCATACGCGGCGTCAGAGGAGATGGCGAACTACCTCGAAGCGGAGCAGTGGGAGGTGATCGTCGTCGACACGCCTCCTTCTGGTGGAGGGATCGACTTCTTCTCAGCCCCCTCGGACATGCGGGAGCTCGTGGGAGGCAGGCTCCTTCGCTGGCTGACCGGTGCTCGCCTTCCCGGGAGGAGGACGTTCTACATGTATGCGGGACGACCCGTCCTCCGCGTGGCGGACGCGGTGCTCGGGACCGACCTGCTCCAGAGGCTGGCCGAGTTCCTCTTGGACCTTCGGACGACCTACGACGGTCTCACCCGCCGAGCCCGCTCGATAGAGCAGTACTTCAAGCGGTCGACGATCGGGGTCGTGACGACCGCCGATCCGGGGCCTGTCAGAGAGGCAGCCAGGTTCTTTCGCGAGCTCCCTGAGGTCGCAGCCCGACCTGCGGCGGTCGTCTTCAACCGGTCGCTGCCAGTCTCATGGCAGCAAGGTCCTGCGAACCCGCCAGGGACAGGAAGGACAGCGGCCGTCCTCTCGGAGAACCTCGCCGCCTGGGGGGCCGAGAGTCACCGCCAGGCGGAGGCACGTGCGGAGTTTGGGGCCAGGTACGCGGCACCCGTGGTGGAGGTTCCCTGGAGGCAGCATCCGCCTGAGACCACGGACGAGCTGGCGTCTCTGGCCGGTCCGGAGCTGCTCGGCGTCCTCGGCCTGTGACCGTGGGCCGCGCCGCGGTCTGCTCAGGACCAGACGCCTAGAGGATCGCTCCCTGCCCGAGCAGCTCGCGCAGCTCGGCGAAGAGCGCGCTCCTGGGCTCGACACGATGCTCGTCCGAGAGCTTGAGGACGGTGTGGCCATCGTCTGAGGACATGTGCAGGTACACGGGTGAGGACCCTGGGTGGTTGCCGAGGACGTCTTTGAGACGCCGTACCAGAGAGGGCGACAGCAACCTCGAAGGAATGTCGAGCCGAACTGCCGTCTCGCTTCGAAGCTCGGGCTCCCGCACGCTCTTGGCCACGAACTTCAGGTCGTCCCCGCGGTGGTCGAGCCTTCCTTCCACGAGGAGCACGGCATCGGGAACGATCAAGCCTGCCACGTGCGCCGCCACTCTCGGGAACGCAACGACCTCGATCGAGGCCTCCAGGTCCTCGAGCTGGAAGAACAGCATCGGATCTCCGTTTCGAGTGAAGCGACGGGTGACCGACCCGACGAGCCCTCCGATCGTCGCCGCAGAACCGTCGGGATGGTCCCAGAGATCCGAGACAGAAGCGGTGGTCGCATCGCGCAGGAGGTGGCTCAGACCGAGCAGCGGGTGGTCGGAGACATACAGCCCGAGCATCTCCTTCTCGAAGGCGAGCTTGGTCTTCTTGGGCCACTCCTCCGCAACCATGGGAGCCTCCTCGAGGGCCACCTCCGTGGTGCCCTCGCCGAAGAGGCTGAACTGGCCCATCTCCTCGTTGCGCCTCCTGGCGATCGTGGCGTCGAGAACCTGGTCGAAGGCGAGCGTCAAGCCCCTCCTGCTGACGGTCAGGCTGTCGAAAGCCCCTGCCTTGATCAGAGACTCGAGCGTCCGCTTGTTCAGCACGGAGAGATCGACCCTGTCCACGAAGTCGTTGAACTTCCCGAATGGCCCTCCCTCCTCCCTGGCCTCGATGATCTTGGAAACTGCCCCTTCGCCCACGTTCCTCACCGCTGAGAGCCCGAAGCGGATCGCCCCGGCGGTCACCGTGAAGTCCGTCTCGGAGGAGTTGACGTCAGGGACGAGGACGTCGATACCCATCGATCGGCACTCGTTCAGGTACAGCGCCATGCGATCCTTGTCGCGCTTCGCCGAGGTGAGCAGCGCAGCCATGTACTCGGCCGGATAGTTGGCCTTCAGGAACGCCGTTTGGTACGCCACGAGCCCGTAGGCGGCCGAGTGTGACTTGTTGAAGCCGTAGCCCGCGAAGTGCTCGATCAGATCGAACAGCTCCGTGCCGAGGCCTTCAGGGTGTCCTTGGGAGACCGCACCTCGTACGAACTGCTCCTTCTGGGCGGCCATGACCGAGGGGATCTTCTTGCCCATCGCCTTGCGGAGCGTGTCCGCCTCCGCCAGCGAGTAGCCGGCCATGATCTCCGCCACCCGCATCACCTGCTCCTGGTAGACCATGATCCCGTACGTCTCGGAGAGGACGGACTCCAGGGCGGGATGCGGGTAGTCCACCGCCTCCCTCCCCCACTTCCGGTCTGCGAACTTGGTGTGCATACCCGCCCCCATCGGACCCGGCCGGTAGAGGGCGTTGAGAGCGATGATCTCCTCCAGGCGGTCGGGTTGGAGGTTGCGCAGGAGGCCCCGCATCGCAGACCCCTCGAGCTGGAAGACGCCGATCGTGTCGCCACGCCTGAGGAGCTCGAAGGTCACCGCGTCGTCGATGGGGATCTCGTCGATGTCGAGCCTTCGACCCTCCGACGCCTCGATCAGCTCCAGCGCCCTCTCGATGGTCGAAAGGTTCCTGAGTCCCAGGAAGTCCATCTTCAGCAGGCCCAAGCGTTCGATGGCGCCCATCTCGAACTGGGTCACGACCTCGGCTTCCTCGCCTTTCTGCTGAACGGGGACCAACTCCGTGAGAGGGCGCGGCGAGATGACCACCGCCGCCGCGTGGATCGAGTCCTGTCTGCGAAGGCCCTCGAGTCCTCGTGCGGTGTCGACGATCCTGGTGACCTCCGGATCTGTCGCATACGCCTCGCGGAGTGGCGCTGCGTTCGAGAAGAAGTCCCTCACCATGAGATCCGCGTCGGAGTCCGGCTCCGACAGGCACTGCTCGAGGGTGGCCTCCTTGCCCAGGATCGGAGGCGGCATCATCTTGGCGACCCTGTCACCGAGACCATATGGGAATCCCAAGACCCTGGCCGCGTCCCTGACGGCTTGCCTTCCCTTGATCGTCGAGAACGTGATGATCTGCGCGACATGGTCTGATCCGTACTTCTCGGCTGCATAGCGGATCACGTCTGCCCGATACCGCTCGTCGAAGTCCATGTCGATGTCTGGCATCTCACGCCTGCCGGGATTCAGGAAGCGCTCGAAGATGAGCCCCCAACGCAGAGGATCGAGATCCGTGATCCGCAGGGAGTAGGCGACGATGGAGCCGGCCGCGCTCCCCCTGCCCGGCCCCGTCCGGATGCCCCGCTCCCTTGCGTACCTGATGAGGTCCCACACGATCAGGAAGTAGGCGGGGAACCCCATGTCGTCGATGATCTTCAACTCGTGGCGTATCCGCTCTTCGACGGCCTCGGGAAGTGGGGAGCCGTAGCGCTCGAAGGCCCCCTCGTGGACCAGCTTCTGCAGGTACGTCGACTCGGTCTCTCCCGAGGGAACGGGAAACTGCGGAAGGTGGATGCCTCCGAACGAGATGTCCAGGGAGGCCCGTTCCGCGATCCAGAGGGTGTTGTCGCATGCGCCGGGAAAGTCCTCGTGCGAGAACAGCCGTCGCATCTCCTCTGCGCTCCTGAGGTAGAAGGTGTCTCCCTCGAACTTGAGCCTGGCGCTGTCGTCGACCGTCGTTCCGGTCTGGATACACAGGAGGACGTCGTGTGCCTCTGCCTCACGTTGGTACGTGTAGTGCGAGTCATTCGTGGCGAGCAGCGGTGCGCCCAGCTTCTCCGAGATGGCCCTGAGGTCGCCCAGGATCCGGTTCTCGACGTCCAACCCGTGGTTCTGGACCTCTATGAAGAAGTTGTCCCTCCCGAAGATGTCCTGCAGCTCGGCGGCGGCGGCGCTGGCGGCACCGAAGTCCCTGACCAGGTTCTGATTTCCCTCCTCTCTCGAGGCGTCTGGGGCGAGTCGCTGGGCGACGGGTCCGCCCAAGCAGCCAGAGGTGGCGATCACGCCTTCGGCGTGCTCGGCGAGCAGCTCGAGGTCGGCCCTCGGCTTGTAGTAGTACCCCTCCTGGTACGCCCTGGAGACGAGGCGGACGAGGTTTCGGTATCCCTTCTCGTTCTCCGCCAGCAGTGTCACGTGGTATCTGACGTTGTCTCCCCGTGTCGGCCTGTCGTAGCGCGACCCTGGTGTCAGGTAGGCCTCGACTCCCACGATCGGCTTGATGCCCACGTTCCTGGCTGCCGCATAGAAGTCGATCGCTCCATACAGGCTGCCGTGGTCTGTGATGCCGAGGGCTGGCTGTCCGTCTGCGCGGGCCGCTTCGAGGAGGTCACCCACTCTCGCCGCCCCGTCCAGGAGAGAGAACTCCGTGTGGGTATGGAGGTGAACGAAGCTATCTCGACGCATGAATCACACGGTTGGGATTCACGACCTTACCAGGCGCCTCTCATCCGACGAGCACGAGGACCAAGGCCAGTATTCCCGCCCCGGCCGCGATGAGCACCCGCGTCGCGGGCGTCGAAGGAGCCTTGGACCACGCAGCAGCGATGAGGAAACCGGCCACCAGGCCACCCGCGTGACCCTGCCACGAGATCTGAGGGACGGCGACCGCCAGGAACGCGTTGAGGCCCAAGAGGACGAGCAGGTTCCTGAACTGGGCGCTCCCCCATCTGGTGTGCCTGCTGCGGTAGCTGGCGAACAGCCACGCTCCGAAGAGACCGAAGATCGCTCCAGAAGCACCGACGAGCAGATCGCGGGGATCACCGAGCAGGTAGGCGGCCGCGCCGCCCGCGGCCGCGGACGCGAAGTAGAGAGCCGTGAACGACGCCGATCCGATCTGCGCTTCGAGCGGCCGCCCGAAGATCCACAGCGCCCACATGTTGAAGAGCAGGTGCGTGAAGCCCGCATGGAGGAAGGCGGCTGTGAAGATCCGCCACCACTCCCCTGCCGCTACCGCCAGGTTGAACTGTCCGAACCTCGCAAGCAGCTCCTGATCCATGTCGCCGTAGAACGTGGCCGCAAAGACGAGGACTGACATGACCAGCAATGCAACGGTGGCAGGGGCCGACTGTCCGGTGGCTACCGAGACCGAACGGGTGGCAGGAGCCGCGCACTCGGGACATTTCTGGCCGACGGGTACGTCGTTGGTGCACTCGATGCAGATCGGCCGGTCGCAGTTCGAGCAACGTAGGTAGGTGGACCTGTCCGGATGCCGGTAGCAGACGGCGGATGTAGGTGGACGCACACCCATCAGCTCAGCCTAAACCGAGGGCCGGCCTGTGCCCGAGCCTGCCCTCAGCCAGGTCTGCCCAGCCCTTCCAGTGCGGCTTCCAGGTCGGCGGGCAGAGGAGACGTCACCTCGAGGACCTCACCGCTTCCTGGATGCACGAGGCGCAGGCGCCTGGCATGGAGCCACATGCGCTCCAGGTGAGGAGGGGCCTTCCTGCCGTACACCTTGTCGCCGACGATCGGATGCGAGATCTCGGCCATGTGCACCCTGATCTGGTGCATCCGCCCTGTTTCGAGCGTGACGGTCAACCTGCTCACAGGCGGAGACGACCACGAAGCCTCGACTCGGTAGTGCGTCACCGCTGGCTTCCCGCTCGGGCTCACCGCCCTTCGAGTCGGTGACGCAGCGTCCCTGCCTATGGGAGCCTGGATCGTGCCGGCTGGGATCTCGAAGTGACCGTGAACGAGCGCGTCGTACTCGCGCTCGATCAGCCGGTCTCGCATCTGGGTCCTGAGCGCATCGAACGTCTCCTGGGTCAGCGCCACGACGAGCAGGCCAGACGTGTCCCTGTCGAGTCTGTGGACGACCCCCCAGCGGCCCTCCTCCCCTACGCCTTCGAGCTGTGGCCACCGCTCGAGCACGCCCGAAGCCAACGTGCCTGAGGAGACGCCTGCCCCAGGATGCATGACGATGCCGGCCGGCTTGTCGACGATCGCCAACGACTCGTCTGCGTACACGACGGAGAACGGAACGGCTTCGGGCAGCAACGCCTGTCTCTCCTCGGGGAGCCGCACTGAGATCAGCGTGTGCGCCGCCACCCTGTCCGAAGGGTGGCAGACGAGCCCTTCGACCGTGACGTCACCCGAGGAGACGAGAGCCTTGGCGGACGATCGGCTCAGTCCTGCGAGCAGAGCGACCACCTTGTCGAGCCGCTCGCCATCGAGCTCTGAGGGAACCTCCAGACTCAGGACTTCCGTAGGGCCCCCAGGATCAGGACGGCAGCCCCGATCGTAACGGCCGCGTCCGCGACATTGAAGGTCGGGAAGTTGGGGAGCTGGATCCAGTCGACGACAGCCCCGTCGGTGAGGCCTGCTCCCCTGGCGAGCCTGTCGACCAGGTTGCCCACCGCTCCTCCCAGCACCAGGCCGAGTGCCACCGCTTCGAGCAGCCCGACACTGCCCCCTGACATGCGCAGGATCACGATCACGGCCACGATCGCGGCCAGAGCCAGGAGGGCTCCGCCGCCTGGGAAGAAGCCGAAGGCTGCGCCGGTGTTCGTCGTGAGCCGGAAGGCGAGTAGGCCCCTGACCACCACGATCGGGTCGTTCTCGAGCGCCGAGACGGCCCATGCCTTGGAGATCTGGTCGACCGCCACGACGGCCACCGCGACGAGGATGGTTGGCAGACGCGAAGTCAGCGTCGAGCGCAATTGACGTCGGTCGTGGCGTAAGGGAGCGCTGTCAGCCGTGCGATCGGAATGGGGTTCCCGCAGTTCTCGCATATCCCGTAGGTACCGGCCTCCACGCGGGCCAGCGCCCGCTCGACCTTTCGGAGCAGATCCTCGGCGTTGGCGTCGATGGAGAGGTCCTTCTCGAACTCGAACGCCATCGAACCACCCTCGGCGGTATTCGGATCAGGCGTCCTCTCGGCAGATGTCTCGGACAGGCGCGCCTCCTCGCGCTCCAGCTCGTGCTCTGCCAGGAGAGCCCGCAGCCGGTCCCGCTCCTCCGTGAGACGCTTGCGAAAGCGCTCGACGGTCGAGTCGGCGAGACGTCTTGCCATGTGAGGTCCTTTCTCAGAACGGAGGAAGATAGCATCGACGCCTTTCAACGCCTGGGCACCCCTAGTGCTTCCGGTCAAACGGCGCCCCGCTATCGTCGGCAGCCATGACCGAAACAGCCGGGGAGCCGTTCCGAAAGCCTGAAGCCGCGGCCGATTTTCCCAGGTTGGAGGCCGAAGTGCTGGAGCTGTGGGACGACACATCGGCCTTCCCTTCCTCGGTTGCGCAGCGGCCTCCCGAGCGTGAGTACACGTTCTACGACGGACCGCCCTTCGCCAGCGGCAGCCCTCACTACGGGCACATCCTGGCAGGAGTCCTCAAGGACATCGTCCCGAGGTACTGGACGATGCGAGGTCGCAGGATCGAGCGACAGTTCGGTTGGGACACGCACGGGCTGCCAGTCGAGATCGAGGTCGAGCGGCAACTCGGAATCCACGGGCCTGCCCAGATCGAGCAGTACGGCGTCGACCGGTTCAACGAGGCCTGCAGGGCGCTCGTGACGCAGACGGCTGAGGAGTGGGAGTTCGTCACGCGAAGGATCGGCCGCTGGGTGGACATGGCGCACGACTACAAGACCATGGACCTGTCGTACATGGAGAGCGTCTGGTGGGTGTTCTCGGAGCTGTGGAAACGGGGGCTCGTCTACAGGGACTACAAGGTGGTTCCGTACTCATGGGGAGCCGCGACCGTCCTCTCCAACTGGGAGGCGAGCGAGGAGTACAGAGACGTCGAAGACCCCTCGATCACGGTGCGGGTGCGGGTCACCGAAGGGGTCGGCCCCGTCGAG
>CAZKJJ010000044.1:0-12074 GCA_964553055.1 uncultured Acidimicrobiia bacterium | reverse complement strand
CGGAAGACGGCTCGATCGTGGACGTTGCCGATTTCGACCTGATCGAGGGGCAGCGCCTCATCGTCTTCGGTCCGAACGGGTCTGGCAAGACCACCTTCCTGCGGGTGATGGCGGGAGTTCTCGGGAGCGGCCCGTCCATCGACGCCTCGTACCTGCCTCAGCATCTCTACCTGTTCAGGGGATCAGCCGGATGGAACCTCGGGCTGGGCCTGTCGTCTGAGGAGGCTGCGTGGGCAGGGCAGCACGCCAAGCGGTTCGGCCTGGGCGACCGGCTCTCGCAGCCGGCCACGTCCCTCAGCGGCGGCGAGCGGCAAAGGCTCGGACTGGCCCGTGTCCTCGCCATGCCTCAGCAGTGGGTCCTCCTCGACGAGCCGCTGTCGGCGCTCGACGTAGCAGACAGGAGGCATCTCGCGGCAGAGCTCGCACACGCGCTGGTGGGCAGGAGCGCGGTCATCGTGACCCACGATCGAGAGGAGGCAGCGATTCTCGGCGATCGTATCGCGGTCATGGTGCAGGGCCGTATACCACAGGTGGGGTCCGTTCAGGACGTCTTCGCCCTCCCTGAGACGGAGGAGGTGGCCCGAGCGGTCGGAACGGGCAACGTGCTCGTGGGCAGGGTCGTGCGCACAGACGGGACGCTCGCCGATCTCGAGACAGGGCCTATCGTCGTGGCAGGGCTCGGAAGCCCTTCGCTGGGAAGCGAAGGAAGGGCACTGTTCGGGGCAGAGGCAGTGACGCTGTACCGGGGACACGACACAGGCTCGGGCTCAGCTCTCAACCACTGGCAGGGAAGCGTCGAAGCGCTGCATGAGGCAGGCCACCTCGTGCGTGTGAGGGTCGACGTTGGCCTTCCTGTGGTGGCGCTGGTCACTCCCGGGTCACTCGAAGCACTCGGTCTGGTCGAGGGAACGGACGTGACCGCGGCCGTCAAGGCAACAGCCGTTCGGATCGTGGCTGCCTGATGCAACGAGCCCTGGTGGTCGCTGCCCTGGCATTGGCAGCATGCTCCGGCCCAGACCGGGTGATCGTCGCGGCAGGCACGACGGTCGTCGACAGCGGCCTGATCGACCTCGTTGCAGATGCCTACGAGGGCACACATCCCGGTGTCGAGCTCTCCGTGCTGGGTGAGGCCACCGCTCAGCTCCTCGAGTTGGGCAGGCGCGGCGCAGCGGACGTGCTGATCACCCACGCCCCAGAGGCGGAGCTGCAGTTCCTGGCGACGGAGGACACGACCCGCTATGAGCAGGTGTTCCGCAGCACCTTCGTGCTGGTGGGTCCTCCTGCCCAAGCAGCATCCCTGGCCGGGCTGTCCGTCGTGGAAGCCATGCAGACGATCGCAGAGAACGGTTGGCTCTTCGTCACCAGGGCAGACGGCTCAGGAACCCATGCCGCCGAGATAGCCATCTGGGAAGCGGCAGACATCGACCCTCGTGCAGCCGACTGGTACATCGAGACAGGGCAGGGCATGGGGCTCACCCTGCAGGTCGCAGACGAGCGACCCGCGTTCACCCTGGCCGAGTTGGGTACCTTCAGAGACGCCGAGTCCCTCCTCGGGCTGGTCGTCGCGGATGTCGGGTCGTCTTCGCTCCTCGTCAATCCATACCATGTGACGGTGCCTGCGATCGCGCCTGCAGGCCATGAGGCGGAACGGTTCGCGGACTGGCTCGTCAGCGAAGAGGGCAGAGCTGCCGTCACCCAGGCGAATGAGGCTCTCTTCGGGGAGGAGTTGGTGTACAGGCTTCCCTAAGGAACGAGAAGCACAGGACATGGCGACGTGTGCGCCAAGCGGTCGGCGGTCGAGCCCATCATCATGCGCTCGATGAGGCCTGCACCTCGCCTTCCGATCACCAGCAGATCGGCTCCGTTGTTCTCGCAGTAGGAAGACACCGTAGAGGCAGGGTCGCCGATCTCGATGCTGGAGGAGGCCTCCACTCCTTCGAGCGCTGCGGCCGTCTCGTCGAGTACGGTCTGGGCGCTCTCGAGCGCGTGCGTCATCGCCTCAGAGGCGGGGCCGGCCCCCCCGATTCCCCACCACCCCTCGGTCGGTCGCACGACAGTCAGGAGGTGGAGCTTGGCCCCGAGAGCCTCCGCGTAGCGGGCTGCCGTCCTGACGGCATGCATGCTCGCCTCCGAGCCATCTACCGCGGCGACTACGAGCTGTACACCTGCCATACGTTGGCGAGTCTAGAGACCGGAAGGCGAGCCTGTAGTTGGGTGACGAGCTCGACGAGGCCACAATGAGCAGATGAAGGTCGTCATCGCAGAGGAGATCGCGCCAGCAGGCGTCAAGCTCCTAGAGGACACGTGCCTCGTCGACCTCGCGGTGGACGTTCCGCGCCACGAGCTGCTCGAGAGGCTGGCAGACGCCGAGGGCCTGATCGTCCGTTCGGGCACGCTGGTGGATGCCGAGCTTCTGGCCGCCGCCCCCGGTCTGCGAGTCATAGGAAGAGCAGGCGTCGGCGTGGACAACATCGATGTCGAAGCTGCGACGGGAGCGGGCGTCCTCGTCGTGAACGCGCCCACCGCCAACGTGATCTCGGCCGCCGAGCACACGATGGCGCTGATGCTCGCAGACGCCAGGAACATCGCTCGGGGCGATTCGATGGTCAGACGGGGCGCATGGGACAGGAAGGCGCTGCAGGGGGTTGAGCTGCACGGCAAGACGCTCGGCCTGCTCGGACTGGGAAGGGTCGGGTCCCTCGTGGCGATCAGGGCGCTGGCGTTCGGGGTGAAGGTGATCGCCTACGACCCGTACGTCGGAGAGGAGGCGGCGCGCAGGCTTGGCGTCCGGCTGGCTACCGAGCTCGGCGAAGTGCTCTCGCAGGCTGACGTCATCTCGATCCACGTCCCTCTGACGAACGAGACCAGGAACCTGATAGACGCGGACGCCATCTCGTTGATGAAGGACGGCGTCCGGATCGTCAACGCGTCTCGGGGAGGCGTCCTGGATGAGGGAGCCCTGGTCGAAGCGCTTCGCAGTGGAAAGGTATCTGGTGCGGCACTCGACGTGTTCGAGGAGGAGCCCGAGCCCCACGCGGGGCTGTTGGAGATGCAGCAGGTAGTGCTGACCCCACACATCGGGGCTGCGACCAGAGAAGCGCAGGACAAGGCGGGAAGCGACGTGGCGGCAGCCGTCGCGGAGGCGCTGCGCGGCGAGCTCGTCGCGGGCGCCGTGAACGTGGATGTCGGCCGCGAGCTGCCTGACGAGGTTCGGCACGTCCTGGGATTGGCCGAGCAGCTCGGGGCGGTCTTCGTAGGTCTCGCCAAGGGCCTTCCTCCTTCCTTGACGATCCGGTCGGAGGGGGAGCTGGCCGCCTACGACACCAAGGCGATCGGCTTGGCGGCGCTGACAGGTGCGCTCCGCAGGGTCATGGAGGTGCCTGTTTCCTACGTGAACGCCATGCCGATGGCCCGCTCGCGCGGGATCGCGCTCGTCGAGGAGTCATCCCCGGATTCCGAGGAGTACCTGTCGAGAGTCGAGCTGCGCGGAACGGTGGCCGGCAGGCCTGTCTCTGTGGCAGGGACCATGGGGAAGAAAGGTCCGTTGCTGGTGTCCATCCTCGGGCACGAGGTCGAGCTGCCCCTGTCCTCTCACATGCTCATCGTCCGAAACGCCGACGTACCCGGTGTGATCGGGAGGCTGGGAACGTTCCTCGGTGACGCTGGTGTGAACATCGCCAACATGGTCGTGGGGAGGGCGCCGGCCACCGGAGCCGCTGCCATGATGGGCCTCAACCTCGATTCCCCTCTCGAGGCTGAACAGGTGAGCGGCCTGCTCGGCCTCGAAGGAATCCACGAGGCGGTGGCCTTCGAGCTCTAGGAGATCACCAGCCTGAGCGTCCAGCCCAAGGCCAGTCCCCAACCGCCTGCAAGCACGTCGTCCGCGGTGAGTCCGAGCGACCCCGGCCAACGCTCGGCCGCGCGTACGCCAGGAGCCCACTTCGTGGCATCGAAGACCCTGAAGGCGACGAAGGATGGAAGCCACCAGAGTCCTCCGAGACCGACCACGGACACGGCTGTCCCTGCTGCCTCGTCGATGCCGACCCAGTTCGGGTCGGCTCCATCCCGGGCGAACGGCGCAGCCGCCCACAGGGAGGCGGCTGTCAGGACTACGGCCAGCCCCAACTGCGCCCACCAGCCGACCGCGCCCAACGCGACGGCAGGAAGCAGCGCGAAGACAGAGGCGACGGTGCCTGCTCCCGTGTGGGTGCCGAACAGACGGTGGGGGATGAGGCCGGTCCCGAACCACGACGCCACCAGGCGGTGCACGGCCGCCAGCCTAGGATGCCGGAGCCCTGGCTAGGCTGCCCCGACCCGGGAGGCCGTCCTGAAGCCCTCTGATCTGAGCGAGTTCGTCACTCCTTCTGATCCTCGCATGCATCCGGACGGCAGACGCGTCGCGTTCGTGGTGAGCCGCATGGATCTGACCGAGGACCGGTATCTGCGCACGATCTGGGTCTGGGATGGCGCCCAGGCCGCGGCCTTCACAGACGGCCTGGCCGACACAGCGCCGCGCTGGTCCCCTGACGGCAGCAAGCTGGCTTTCCTGCGAGGCGACGAGAAGGGCGAGCGCCCACAGGTGGCGGTCATGGCGGCCGAGGGCGGCGAGTGCGTGGTGCTGACGGACCTCGACCTCGGGTTCGAGCGGCTCGAGTGGTCTCCTGACGGCAGCCGGCTGGCCGGGCTCGGCTCCGAGTACATCGGGGGGTGGTCCGGCCTGGAGGACGAGGAGCGCAAGCGCAGGCCCAAGCGGATCGACCGCTACCCGTATCGTTTCGACACGAGAGGCTGGCTCCACGACCGTCGGCGGCACGTCTACCTCGTCGATCCCGAAGGCGAAGCCCCGCTCCGCTGTCTCACACCCGGAGAGGACTTCGAGGAGACGGACTTCGTGTGGCGCCAGGACTCCGCGGGGATAGCCTTCTGCAGCGCCAGGCACCCCGACCGGGGACTCGAGCCGGGTGTCTCCGTCTACGAGCTGGATGTCCTGGATGGTGAGCCGCTCGAGGTGGTGCCCAGGGGGCTGTGGAGCCTTCCCACGTACAGCCAGGACGGGACCCTCCACCTGATCGGCGACCCTGATCCTTGGGGGCATCCGACGATCTTCGCCATGTGGCGGGTGGAGCCCGATGGATCCCTGGCGGACCTGACAGGCCATCTCGACAGAAACGTGCATTGGATACTCCCTGCCACTGCGCCTGATCGGCCTCATTGGGTAGGCGATGCTTTTCTGGCGATTGCGGAGGACAGCGGGAGGCTAGAGGTTCGACGGTTCACGTCCGAGGGTAGGGACGAGATAGTGGTGGGAGGCGAGCGGCAGGTCACAGGCGTGTCGCCGTCGACGGACGGAAGCGCCTTGGCCTTCGTGGCCACGACGCCCACCGACCCAGGGGAGCTCTACTGGTGGGAGAACGGAGAGGACCGAGTCCTCACCGACCTCAACGGTGGCTTCAGAGCCGAGGCCGGTCTCGTCGAGCCGCATGCCTTCGAGGTCAGCTCGGACGGGCAGGTCATCCACGGCTGGATCTACCTGCCGAGGGGCAACGAGCAGGTACCGGCGGTGCTCAACATCCATGGCGGTCCCGCATCCCAATACGGCCACGGCTTCTTCGACGAGTTCCAGGTGTATGCGAGGCACGGCTACGGCGTCGTGGCCTGCAACCCGAGAGGGTCGACCGGACGCGGGCGCGAGTTCGTTCGTGCCGTGACAGGCGACGGCTGGGGCGACGTCGACCTGGCTGACGTGACAGCGTTCGTAGAAGGAGCCCTCGAAGCGTTTCCCAGGCTCGACCGCGACCGGCTGGGCGTGATGGGCGGGTCGTACGGCGGCTTCCTCACCGCCTGGCTCATCTCCCACGATCACCGTTACCGGTCTGCGATCGTCGAGAGGGCGCTCCTGTCGTGGGAGTCCTTCGCAGGGACGTCAGACATCGGAGCCACGTTCTCGCGCTACTACCTGGGCACCGACGTCGACGAAGGACGCGACCTAATGGCGGAGAAGAGCCCCCTCACGTTCGCCAGGAAGATCTCGACCCCGACGCTCATCCTCCATTCGGAGGACGACTTCAGGTGCCCGATCGAGCAGGCCGAGCAGCTGTTCATGGCCATCCTGCGAGCAGGCACCGAGGTGGAGCTGCTTCGGTTCCCCGGTGAGGGTCACGAGCTCAGCCGATCGGGGAAGCCCCGACATCGTCTCGAGCGCTTCGAGGCGGTGTTGGACTGGCACGACAGACACCTCACCCCGCCCTGATATGGCCCAGCAGCCGAACATCGAGCTCACAGAGAAGGAACGGCCTCGCCCCGAGCCGGCACCCGGACCGCCTCCGAGGTGGACCCCCTCCCGTCCTGGCGATCTGGAGGGTCCCCAGGACATGCGCTGGGGCGGCGCGTTCGGACGTCCCGGGCCCGACACCGGCTGGGCGCAACGCCTGTCGGAGGAGCGCCCCCTCGACGTACCGGAGGGGGAGAACCCGACTCTCGTGCGAGCTCTGATAGCAGCGGTGGCGGCGGCGAGAGCCTCCTACTTCGGCAGGGCCCCCGTCACGGCCGACATCGACTTCGCCGTGCTGTTGCTCGGCCTCAACCCAGAGGAGCTGCCTGCGGAGTTGGTCGAGAGAGTCGGTGAGGGGAGGCGCAGGTGGCTGAGGGAGGCCGCAGGGGAAGTGACGAAGGGGCAAGGCCTCCTGGCCGCGCTCGGACCCGACGTTCTCAAACTGACAGCTGCGGAGTTGAGGCACAGGATGATCGTGGAGGCGCGCGCAGGCGATGGATGAGCTCCCGAGCGCAGTGTGAAGATCGTCAGGGTCCGTACCGGCGAGGGGATCTCGTACGGCAACGCAGAGTCGGAAGGCGTGCGGCTGTGGGAGGGATCACCTCGCGTGGCCTGGGAGGAGACGGACACGATCGTCGCATATGGGGCCGTCCAGCTCCTGGCGCCTGTGTTCCCGACGAAGATCGTTGCGGTCGGTCGTAACTATGAGGACCATGCGGGGGAGTTCGGCAAACCCGTCCCTCAGGAGCCCATTCTGTTCCTGAAGCCGCCGACGTCGGTCATCGGTCCTGAGCAACCGATCGTCATCCCGTCAGGCATCGGTGAGGTCCACCACGAGGCCGAGCTGGCAGTCGTGATCGGGACGGTGGCGAAGGACGTGCGAAGCGAGGACGTCGAGCAGGTGATCCTCGGCTATACGGCTGCGAACGACGTGTCTGCCAGGGACCTGCAGCGCCGAGATGGGCAGTGGGCTCGTGCCAAGGGGTTCGACACGTTCTGTCCGCTCGGCCGCGCCATCGAGACTGAGTTCGATCCGCTCGAGCCGCAGCTGATCGAGTGTCGGGTCAACGGGGAGTCCCGGCAGGTGGCCAGAACCTCCGAGCTCGTCTTCGGTGTCGGCGAGCTCATCGAGTTCGTGAGCGCGGTGATGACCCTCCTGCCTGGAGACGTCCTGCTGACGGGGACACCGGGAGGCGTAGGGCCCATCGTTCCTGGGGACCGAGTCGAGGTCGAGATCGAGGGGATCGGTGTGCTCGGAAACCCCGTGGTCTCCTCGTGAGCGTCAGGGTCCGGCTGGCCCCTTCCCCGACAGGAGCGCTGCACGTCGGGAACGCCAGGGCAGGGTTGTTCAACTGGCTCTACGCCAGACACGAGGGCGGCGTGTTCATCGTCAGGGTCGACGACACCGATCGAGAGAGGAGCACGGCCGAGTTCGAGGAGGAGAACCTGGCCGCGTTGCGGTGGCTCGGCTTGGACTGGGACGAAGGCGTCGCCGTCGGCGGGCCTCACGGCACGTACCGGCAGAGCGACCGGCTCGACCGCTACCGGAAAGCGGCCCTCGAGCTCGTCGAAGCAGGCTCCGCCTACTACTGCTTCTGCACTCCCGATGAGCTGGAAGCCAGGCGAAAGGAGGCCGCCGCCCAGGGCAGGCCTCCTGGCTACGACGGTCGTTGCCGGACGATTGTGCCCTCTGAGTCCGCGTCGAGGATCCGTGCAGGGGAGCGGGCCGCGGTCCGCTTGGCCGTGCCGCGGCCAGGCGAGACGGTGTTCGAAGATCTGATCAAGGGCTCGCTGCGCTTCGGGCACGACTCTGTCGACGACTTCGTGCTCCTTCGCTCGGACAGCACCCCGACCTATCACCTGGCATCGACGGTCGACGACGTCGACTACGAGATCACCCATGTGGCGAGGGGCGAGGACCTGCTCCCTTCGACGCCGAAGCACATCCTGATCGTGGAGGCCCTCGGGGCGACGCCCCCTCGCTACGCCCACATGCCGCTGCTGTTCGGGCCAGACGGGCAGAAGCTGTCCAAGCGCCACGGGGTCACGTCGGTGTCGGCGTATCGAGATGAGGGCTACCTCTCTGAGGCTGTGTTCAACTACCTCGGCCTCCTCGGATGGTCGTACGACCCAGAGCGGACGATCTTCTCGGCGGCCGAGGCCGTCGAGCGCTTCGACCTGGCGGACGTCTCCCGCAACCCTGCGGTGTTCGACCCGCAGAAGCTGCGGTGGCTCAACGGCGAGTATCTGCGGTCGCTTCCCGTCGAGGCGTTCGTCGAGCGCTCCAGGCCGTTCTTCGGAGACGTGAGCGGTGAGCACTGGCGCCGGTTCGAGGTGTTGGCACCCGAGATCCAGGAGCGTGTCGAGACCCTCCGCGACGTGGCCGGAGCAGCGGGATTTCTCAGCGAAGCGGAGCTGGTCTACGAAGAGGCCTCCTGGGAGAAGGTCATGAAGGGAGACGCGAGGAAGGCTCTGGAGAGCGCTCAGCGGTCCCTCGGCGAGCTGGCGGTGTGGGAGAAGGCTCCGATCGAGTCTGCGCTCCGATCGATGCTGGAAGAGGAAGGCCTCTCGGCCCGCAAGGGACTCCAGCCGATACGAGTCGCCGTGACAGGATCCGACGTCAGCCCACCTCTCTTCGAGAGCCTGGCGGCGCTGGGAAGGGACAGCAGCCTGGCCAGGATCAACCAGGCCCTCCAGCTTCTCTGAGGCCGGCCGAAGTACCATGGCCTCTCCGCGGCCCCGTCGTCCAGAGGCCTAGGACGCCGGCCTTTCAAGCCGGTAACGCCGGTTCGAATCCGGTCGGGGCTACCGAGGAGTACTGCTCAGCCTGCTGTGTGGCGAACGATCGGCAGCTGGGCACGCTCAGCCGAATCTGTCTGTCGTAGTGTGATCGGATGGACTCGGCGACTCGCCGACTGGCGGCCGTTTGGTTCGCCGACATCGTCGGCTACACGGGTCTCTCTTCACGAGACGAGGCAAAGGCGCTGCAACTGGTCGAGCTCCTCCAGGAGATCGCCCGAGAACAGACCGAGCAGCGCGGCGGAACCGTGGTCAAGTTCGTAGGGGACGCGGTGCTCGCCCACGCGCCCAGCGCGGCCTCCGCAGTGGAGACCGTGTTGAGCCTGCGACAACACTTCGAGGAAGAGTCAGAGCGTTTGGTCCAACCGTCCTACCTCCGGATCGGTGTGCACCTCGGTGACGTCGTCATCTCCGCCGACGGTGATGTCTATGGCGACGGTGTGAACATCGCCTCCCGGCTCCAGGCGGCGGCTGAGCCGGGACGCATCTTGGTCAGCGAGGACGTGTGGAGACAGTGCCGGCAGCGACCCGAGCTCGAGCTTGTTTCGATCGGGCCCCGACACTTCAAGGGCCTGGACGAGCAGGTATGGATCTACGAGCTGTCGCCTCCCGACACTGTGGCTCCCGAGGTGCGAGCCCCGATCAGCGATCTCGGCACCGATCGATCTCTGGCGGTCCTTCCCTTCGAAGTCCTGGGAGCGGGCGACGAAGCGGGCTTCCTCGCCTCGGGGATCCACAACGACCTGCTGACCGAGCTCTCCAAGGTTCCCGGCCTCACCGTCATCAGCCGCACGTCGGTGATGGGCTATCGGGGGACCGACAAGCCGACATCCCGGATCGCCCACGAGCTGAACGTGGGCACTGTCGTGGAGGGCACGCTCCAGAGCGCAGGGAGCCGGGTCCGGCTCACCGTCCAGCTCATCGATGGCAAGACGGACGTGCATCGCTGGGCCGACTACTTCGATCGCGAGGTGACCACCGAGAGCCTGTTCGAGATCCAGACCGAGCTCACCGAGCGGATCGTCGACTCGCTGCATGCCGAGCTGGGTCCCCGTGCTGCCGATGAGGCCGGCCGGGCCACCGCCAGCATCGAGGCGTACAGGCTCGTGGTGGAGGGTCGGATGCAGTTCGACCGGAAGACCGAGGGCGGATTCGGCAGAGCGATCGAGCTCTTCGAGGAGGCGGTGGAGATCGATCCTGGCTATGGGATGGCCTGGGCGGGCCTCGCAGACTCGCTGGCGCTCATGGCCGACTACGGATACGGCGATCGAGAGGCCCTCATCGATCGGGCGAGTGCGGCAGCCCACAAGGCCGCGGAGCTTCTGCCGAGCGCGGCAGCACCCCACACCTCACTCGGACTGATCGCCGAAGTGCGGCACGACGCTCCCACGGCATTGCGGGAGTACGAGCTGACCATCAAGCTCGATCCCAATCAGGCTGACGCCCACAGCTGGCACGCTTGGGTGTCGCTGGTGGTGGGGAGGGGCGAACAGGCCCTGGCCAGCGCCACCCGGTCCGTGGAGCTCAACCCGTTGTCCGCCGAAGCCGTGACGAATCTCGCGTTGTCGCATCTGGCGGTGGGGGATCCGGAGCGGGCACTCGCCGAGGCGAAGCGGGCAGGTGAGCTGTCCCCTGGGTACACCACCGCTGCGTACTACGAGGGCCTGGCCCTCTACGACCTCGGGCGATATGACGACGCAGTGGCAGTGCTGACGCCGCTGGCATCGGCCGTCACCGGAGAGCTGACCACCCCCTGGGCATCGATGGCACCAGACGCCGCGCTGGCTTTGGCGCAGATCGCGGCTGATAGGAGGGAGGATGCGCTTCGAACCCTCGGCACGATCGACGCCGGGGAATACCCGTTCGAAGCCGGCATCGGGCATGCTGGATTGGGCGATGTCGAAGAGGCCCTTGCCCACTTCTCACGGGTGGTCACTGTTTCGTTCGGGCCCGCCCTGCTGTTCCACCATCACTTTCGTGACGTCTGGGCCGGGCTACAGGACAGTCCGCGGCTGGCTGAGCTGGAGGGGAAGGTCTACCGCACCTGGAGCATGAAGGCCCCGTAGGCGAGTCGCCGACCGGAACCTTCGGTGTAGGGTCGTCGGCACCTGGAACGATCCCGGCTGGTGGTCAATGGGCAGCGGAGACCTGGCACGTTCACTCGAGGGGGAGGTCCTCGAGCCCGGCACTCCTGGGTTCGATGAAGCCAGGGCTCTGTGGAACGTGCGGTTCGACCGACGACCCGACCTCATCGCCCGCTGCCTCCACGCATCAGATGTCGCCTCAGCGATCAGGTTCGCCCGTAGTGAAGGCCTGGCACTGTCGGTGAAGGCAGGCGGTCACTCCTATGCTGCCAACTCGGTCGCAGACGGTGGCTTGCTGATCGACCTGTCCCCGATGAGGACGATCCTGGTCGATGCCGAGGGGGGCACCGCGACCGTGGAGGGTGGCGTCACCTGTGCCGAGCTCGACGCCTCCAGCCAGGAAGTTGGACTGGCCACCCCGTTGCCGACGGTCTCTTCGATCGGAGTCGCCGGGGCTGCCCTGGGGGGCGGCAGCGGCTGGCTGTCCCGCAGGTTCGGGCTGCTGGCCGACAACGTGATCTCGGTGAGCGTCGTCACCGCGGATGGAACCCAGCTCCACGTCTCGGATGAGGAGCATCCCGACCTGTTCTGGGCCCTGCGTGGAGGCGGAGGGAACTTCGGGGTGGCCACGTCACTCGAGCTGCGCCTCCACCGGGTGGGACCGGACGTGTTGTCTGGTCAGGTCATCTACCCGTTCGATGATGCTGGAGCAAGGCTGCGCTTCTTCAGGGAGATCATGGGGAGAGCACCGGATGAGTTTGAGTGCTACCCGTTCATGTTCCGGGTCCCGCCGATCGACCTGTTCCCCGCTGAGACCCACGGCCAGCCCGTGCTCGACTTCGTCATCTGTCACCAGGATCCGGAGGCCGCGGACTTCGTTCAACCGCTGCGCGAGCTGGGGGAACCGATCCTCGACCTGG
>CAZKJJ010000043.1:0-12190 GCA_964553055.1 uncultured Acidimicrobiia bacterium | reverse complement strand
CCGACGCTCACCTCGAATTCGAAGACAACGATCTGACCCAACACCATGCTCTCCGGCGTGAGCGATTCCACGCCCGTTCCATGGTCGGCACCCGCGATCGGGTCGGTCGCTCGACCACCGCTGGGGCAGCCCTTGGTGAGCGGGAAGAAGGCGCCATATGCCAAGGGATCTGCGGCCTCGTAGTCGATCGAATAGGCACCACCGTGGGTTGCCGACACGGGTGAAGCAGCCAAGACGACCCAGGCAGCCATCAGCACCGCGAACGAGACGGAATGCAGGATCTTCGATCTCACGCGGGAGCCGGTGTCTTGGCGGACTCTGGAGACCGTAACCGCGTCCAGTCGGACGCCTCGATGGCTTCAGTTCCGGGTCGAGGGCTTGCCTTGAGTTCCCGCCATCGACGTGTCAGTTCACCGAGAGGTGGCGTTTCGACCGTCGTGACGTGGTCTGATGGCGGGTTGGGCTTCGGCGGTCTCTGGGCCGCCGGTCGGCGTGCGTCTGGAACGGCGGGGCTCTCGTCGACGAGCACGATCAGACCACGTCTGACCAACTCTGCGATCTTGGCAGCGGCAGCGTATTCGAAGATCCCCAGCTGCTGCGCCACTTCGGCCGCGGAGCTACCTGATCCGATGGCCGTGACCACCGCCCAGGATCGAGCATCGAGGCGCACGACTTCGCCTGGTGACCTGGGGCTGAGAACGAGTTGCGCGCTCGTCGAAGGAAGGAACTCTCGGATCTGAGCCCAGCCGCGCATCCGTGCCGAGGCTGCTGCGACGGTCCGGGGCACGTCGAAGCGGTGCTCGACCTCGAAAGGCGCAGCGCGCTCGGTGTGAAAGACGAACGTCCCCCAGCCGGGTTCCGTCAGGCGGACGAGCACCTCAGGAAGCTGCTCGGACAGCAGTTCGAAACGGCTTAGCCCAGCGAGTGCGTCAGCGCGGGTCGCTCGCCTGTCGTGATCGCCGGTGAAACCTTTTGAGGCACCCTCCAGTCCCGACTCGTCCTTGCGGGTTGTGGCGTAGGTCAGCTCACCGGAGTCGAAGAAGAGACGTCCGACTACGAGCGACTCGACCTGGAGCATCCCAGTGGCCCGGCTCGCAGCCAGGAACTCCAACAAACTCGCCAGATCGACTGTCTCGAGACTGCCCGTCAAAGCCTGCACTCGCGACCTCTCAGCAGCCTCCCGCGCCCACTCCTCCCTGGTAACCGTCGAATCGGGTCAAAAAGGTACCGATCCAGGGATTCTGACCGCTCCTCTGCGAGGCCTGCGTAGCCGGCCGAGAGACGGTCTCGTGCTCAGCCTGGGACCCCGTCGCAGTCCAGGTCCGCGGCGAAGACACCGGTTGGGAGGCCCGTCACCACATGGGCCTGGTGGGTGGCCCCAGTCAGCACGTCTCCGCCCTGGGCCAGGTTGATGTGACAGTGGGGGCCAGTAGCAGAGGCACCCTGGTTCCGGACTCCGGAGTGGGCGACCTGGCTCTTGTCGTTCACCACAGCAAGCGCTGGGCCGGCGAATGCCAACATCGCGACGAGAAGTACCAACAACAGGACGGCAGTTTGTCTCATGTTCACTCCCTGAACGCAGCCACCGGATGTGGCTTTTCGCTTCTATACGGGCCTGGGATGCCTCTGGTTCGCGCCTACTCCGAGCATGAGGATGGCCTCCCCGTAGCCGCGGGGCGCGTGATGGCGCGGCTTGCTCCGCGCTATAACTTGGCGGATGAGCGATCAGACATCCAACGTCGCTGAGGCCATGGCACTCGGGGATCACAATCCCGGTGATGTCGAGGCCCAGCTAGCCGCGGCGTACGCATGTGACCGGTATGGCAGCGAACTGGACGCCGTCCGCTACTACGACGCTGCCTGGAGCCTCGGCGTGCCCGACGCCGAACGCCGGCGTTTCATGGTTGGCTATGGCTCCACGCTGCGCAACGTGGGGCGAGTGAGCGAGTCGGTAGCCGTGCTCCGTCAGGCAGTCTCGGAGTCACCCGAATTCGCACCCAACCATGCATTTCTGGCGCTGTCTCTCCATAGCGAAGGTGCCTACGACGAGGCTCTGGCTGCGGCTCTGACAGCCGTCATCGCAGCTGGCGCCGACAACTTGGACGGCTACGACCGAGCCTTGTCGTACTACAAGGACACTCTTCTCGGGCGCTGACTGGGCCGCCGGACGAATAGGACCGTGGGTTGACTTCGATGTACGACCCGATCATGGTGAGCGATCGGCACAGGTGGTGTTCGCCAGCGTGATGTCAGTACTCGGGGTGGTTGGCGTCTTGGTCACCTGGCGTTTCCGTCACAGGCCGGTCGGCGTCGTGCGAGGAGCCGACCACCAGAGACTGAAGGTCTGTCGCGGTGGCTGATCCAGTCCATCATCTGGCACCGTTACCGACCTGAGAGCAGCTGGAGCAGCTCCGGGCCAGCTTGATCCCTGACGGCCTGCTGACCTTCACACAGCGGATCGAGGGAGGTCTCGGGTCCACGATGGACGTACTCACGGCCGTTGGCCGCCACGGAGATCATCGCAAGCTGATCCTGCGGCGTTGGGCCAGAGAGCGTCGACGGGACCCAACAGCAACCGAGGCTCGTGCCCTCGTGCTTGCTCGCAAGGCGGGAGTCCCAGTACCTGAGTTGGTCTGGAGCGATGACAAGGCCATGTTCGCCGAACCGGCTGTCGTCATATCCTTCGTCGATGGATCGCCGCTACGCGACCCCGACGATCCTCACGACTGGGCAGATCAGCTCGCCACGACCCTGAACCAGATCCACGACGCCCGATTGTCGAAAGACGACCGCGCCTTTCTGGAGCGCATCGTGCCCGGCATTGGCGACGACGGAGAGACGGTTCCCCAACGGATCGCCGCGCATCCGCTTGGCCCAGCTCTTGTTTCGTTCATTCGCAGCCTTCGGCCGTCACTCGTCGACGTAGAGGAGTGCCTGATCCATGCAGACTTCTGGCCTGGCAACACGCTGTGGCATGACGCCAATCTGGTGGCCGTGGTGGATTGGGAGGACGCTGCGATCGGTGATCCAGCTCTCGACGTTGCGTACTGCTCCTCTGATATCCGATATCTGGGCTGGAACGATGCCGCCGACCGTTTCGTCGAGACGTATCGACGGCTGAGTAGTCGCGATCTTCCCAACCTCTCGTACTGGATCGCTGTCGCGCTGACGCGCCCCATGCCTGATATCGCCATGTGGCTTTCTGCCTTCGAGGCGTTCGGGGCCGCCGAGGTGACCCTCGACCTCCTCAGAGAACGACACCTGGCGCTCATCGAGGAGCAGATCGGGTCATAGCACGCTGGCCGATGGGTCCCGAGTCTTCAGTCCAGTGCTCGAGCCTGCAGTTCTGATCTCCGGCCCACGCCCAAGAAGGCAGCGAGACCCGCTCGTGCCTTCTTCTGGGTGCCACTTGAGCGAGCCGGGTATCTCAGAGCAGCGTGCCCATCAGCCACAACGCTCCCAGGGCTGCACCGATTGCGGCCATGGGGATCAGCCAGGCGAACCAACGCAGACCCTGCCTCAGTCGTAGTGCCCACGTGATGACGAACGCTGACGCAGCCAGGTAGCCGATCATGACCGTCACTCCGGTGACCCTGTCGGTGTCGTCCAGCGCCCACGAGCTGCCAACGGCGGTCACGCCAACGAGATACAAGCCGAGGCTGAAGGCGCAGACGGCTGCGATCCAAATGCCGAATCCGACCCGGCTCCATCTGCCCGGAGGTGAGCCGTCAGCCGCCGGCCTGGACAGCGCGAGAGCGGAAGAGCGCCGAATGCTCGTGACCGAAACCGCGACAGCGGCCGCGACTGTGATGATCGTGAGGGCCAGCCGGCTGAGAGGTTGGAAGACCCAGGAGCGGGACTGTTCCGGCAGGTAGCTGCTCATGAGTTCGAAGAAGCGGTCCTCATAATCAGCCAACGGGATCCCCATGTGCGCACCAAACGCAGCCTCGAAGTCGGATCCGAATGCCATGTCGACGAACAAGGCGGTGGCATCTGGAGGAGTTCTGGCGAGGCCCAGGTTGTCGAGGAGATACTCGACAGCCAATTGCCGCATCGGATAGTGGTACTCCGTGTAGGCATCTACCCCAGCGTCGACCTGATCGTCTGACCGATACGAAACCGGATTGAGTTTCCCGTACTTGGAGGTCAGATAGTCGAAGTGGTCCATTCCCCTGATCGAACCCTGAGCCGTGCCGCCGCTGAGGGCCTCTGCCAGGCCCTCGAAGAACCAGACGTCGACCCCGGGCGGCTCAGCGAGGTCGCCGCTGTGGAGCAGCGACGTCGTGATCACGTGAATCAGCTCGTGTTTGAAGAACGGCTCGTAGGCCGCAGGCGCTGTCTGATCGGAACCCGATCGCCCTCTGTGGTCGGGTGAGAAGATCAACAGCCCGCCGAAGTAGGCCTTGCCGGCCCACTCAGGCAAGTGATCCCTGAAGGCGTACACGTCGATCTTCTCCTTGCCCCGTGGGAGGCTGAGCTTCGAAGCGGTGTCGATCCCCATCTCTGTGAGGGTTACCGACAGGAGCTGTTCGCCAACCTCGGCAACACGCAGCCTTGCCTCATGACTGGCTGCGTCGCTGTACACGATGAAGTTCTCGGATTCGACGGGATACCCATCATGGGGCCAAGGCTCGAGCTCGTACCAAGAACCGGTGTCGACCGGGGGAGCCAGGTCCGCAGCAGGTGGCAGGGCGCTGCAGCCGGAGGCAAAGCCAACCAATGCCACGAACCACAGCAACGTCAGACAACGCCGACCACCCTCATGGCGCGCCGCAGCCTCGTGTCGCACGTGATGACCGAAACAGACGGAACCGGGTTACGCCAGGGCCCAACGTCCTACTGCTCGGCGAGACAGCCTCAACCGACGGGGAGCAGTCCTCGAAGCCGCAGACGTCCATCTGTACGCGTCACACCCGCTGTGTACGATCAGAACATATGTTCGATGTTGATCTCCAGTTGCAGGGTGTGGAGGGGGATGGTCCGGGTGCGCAGCTGGCACTTCTGCTGTCTTCGGTCGACATGGACCGGCTGACGGGTCATGAGCTGATCGTGATGTTGAGGGCAGTGCGGAGGATGGTCTCTCATTATGAGGCGTTGGCGTTCGGGGTGATGGCTGCGCTGCGTGATCGGATGGCTGCGGAGGAGGACCTGGCTGAGTTTCCGGAGCTGGCAGCGTCCGCGGAGATACGGGCTGCGCTTCGGCTGACTCGTAGGGCAGCGGACAGGGATCTCAGCATGGCGTTGGAGCTTCAGGATCGTCTACCTCAGGTGGGGGAGGCGTTAGCTGCCGGTGAGGTGGATCTTCCCCGGGCTTGGGTGATGCTCCGCGGCACGGAGCACCTGCGGCTGGAGGAGGCACGGGCTGTTGTGGACTTGGTGATCGCCGATGCTGCTCGGTTGACGACTGGGCAGCTTCACTCACGGATCCGACGACTGTGTCTGGAGGCGGACCCGGATGGTGCCGAGAGCGTGTATCAGAGGGCGGTGGAGGGCCGGCGGCTGGTGGCAGAGGCGACACCGGAGGGGACGGGGAACCTGTTGGGGTTGGATCTCCCCGCGGAGCTGGTTGGGTTGGTCTCGAAGCGGATCAACTATCTGGCCAGGAGCCTCAGGACCAGGGGTGAGGCCCGTACGATGGATCAGCTCCGCGCCGACGTCTTCTTGGACTTGTTGGCGGGTGAGGCCCACGGTGCTTCTGGCGGTGGGGTTGGTATTGAAGTCGACCTCGAGACGCTCATGGGCCTTGCCGCCCGGCCAGGCGAGCTGGCCGGGTTCGGACCGGTGATAGCCGACATCGCCCGCCAGGTTGCGCAGCGCCAGCAGCATGCGGAATGGCGGTGGACAGTCACGGGCGAGGGTGGCCAACCTCTGTATCAGGGCGTTACCCGCCGTCGCCCCAACGCTGCTCAGCGGCGAGCGGTGCAGATGCGGGACCGGAACTGCGTGTTCCCCGGCTGTCGGATGCCTGCGGCCGACTGTGATCTCGATCACCGTGTCCCCTGGGCCGACAGCGGACGGACCGCAGTGGACGACCTGGCGCCGGGCTGCCGGCACGACCACATCGTCAGACACAACTGCGGATGGACCTACCAACGGCTACCCAACGGCGACTACCTCTGGACCAGCCGCCTAGGACATCGCTACACCACCAGCGGCCTTCCTCCCTAGACCGCCTGGTCGACTTCCCAGCGCATCCATCACTTCCCGCCACGCCGGTTCTGCTCGCTATAGGCCGACATTGCCTCAGCTGGCAATGCCCTCAGCGATCCAGCACCTGGTCGATCCAACCCAGACTGGCGATGGCTGCGGGAAAGCCGATCGTCGTGATGGCAAGAACACCGATCTGGACGATCTCCTCCCGGGACGCTCCGCTCTCGAGCGCCTTCCTCACGTTGGACCGAACCGCCCCTTCGGCCCCTGCCCCGATCGCCAACGCCAGCTTCGCAAGTCGTCTCGTCTTGTCGTCCAGTGGGCCGACCTCGTCTGCGGCCGCTCCTAGCTCGTCGAGGGCAGCGGCCACCCCAGGATGATGGTTGCGGAAGTTCGTGTACGCAGAAGGCAGATAGTCGGTCATGGCTCACCTCCGGCGCCGATCGTATCCCGTTCGGGTCCTCATCCACCCACCCGGGGAGACGGACGCGGTGGCTTAGAGAGGAATGGACACGCGTGTAGGTTCGGGCTGATCGTGGATCGCAGCACCGGCACTCTGACGTTCCTCTTCACGGACATCGAGAGCAGCACCCGGCGTTGGGAAGCGGACCCTGAATCGATGGAACTGGCGGTACGAAGGCACGACGATGTGCTGCAGTCGGCAATCGGTTCACACCAGGGCCGGTTCGTGAAGCAGACGGGAGACGGCGTCTTCGCCGTCTTCCTTGATGCCGCGGATGCACTCGGAGCCGCGGTCGAGGCCCAAGAAGCGTTCTCAGACGATCACTGGGCCTCTTTCGGTGCTCTTCCCGTTCGGATGGGCCTGCACTCCGGCAGCGCGGTGGCCAGAGCGGACGACTACTTCGGCAACGAGGTGAACCGAGCAGCACGGTTGATGGCCGTAGGACACGGCGGCCAGACCCTCGTTTCGCACGTCACCGCAGAGCTGGCCCGCCACGCGCTCTCGGAGGAGGTCTCCCTGGACGATCTCGGCATGCACCGGCTCCGGGACCTCTCCGAGCCCATTCGGATCTACCAGATCGTCACTCCAAAGCTGAGCCACCGTTTCCCTCCTCTTCGGTCCCTCGACGGCTACCCGAACAACCTGCCAGCCGAGTTGTCCTCGTTCGTGGGTCGGTCCACAGACATCGAGACCGCGGTTGAGCACCTCGCAGCCAACCGTTTGTTGAGCCTGACAGGCGCAGGGGGCTCGGGAAAGACGAGGCTGGCCCTCCAGGTAGCAGCGGAGATGCTTCCCCGTTTTGCTGGCGGCGTCTGGTTCGTCGATCTGGCGGGGCTCACCGAGCCAGGTCTCGTCGCCCAAGAGACGGCTGCAACGCTCGGGATTCGGGAGAAGGCAGGTAGGCCCTGGCTCGACGTGCTCACGGAGTACGTCGCCTCCGAGCAGCTTCTTCTGATCCTCGACAACTGCGAGCACGTACTGGACGCGGCGGCAGAGGTCATCGACCGAACACTCCGGGCTTCACCGGACCTGAAAGTCCTCACCACCACGAGGGAGCCCCTCAACCTCTCAGGGGAGGTGTCGTGGAGGGTACCGACGATGCAGCTTCCAGCCGATCCTTCCTCCGACTCGCTCGACAGCCTCCTCGCCTACGAAGCTGCACAGCTCTTCACAGAGCGCGCGCTGGCCGCCAACCCCGACCTCGACCTCTCGGACGACGATGCCCCTGCCATCGCCGAGATCTGCCGCAGGCTCGACGGTCTCCCCTTGGCGCTGGAGCTGGCAGCAGCCCGCGTCCGGGCGCTGTCGATCGCAGACATCGCCAAGAACCTCGGGGACCGCTTCACCCTGCTCAGCGGCGGGAGTCGCACTGCCCTGCCTCGGCATAGGACACTGGAAGGGGCTGTCGCCTGGAGTTACGAGCTGCTGACAGAGAAGGAACGAGCGACCTTCGGACGCCTCACCACCTTCAGCGGTGGGTTCGATCTCGACGCAGCCTCGGCGGTTGCAGGACGAGACTCGCTGACCGGCGTCGCCTCTCTGACGGAGAAGAGCCTGCTGGCGGCGGGTACGTCCGTGTTCGGCACCCGCTACCGCATGCTGGAAACCGTCGCCGCGTTCGGCCACCAGCGACTGGGCCAGGCCTTCGCTGAGGCCCGGGACGCTCATCTGAGTTGGGCAGTGGGTTTCGCCATGTCAGCTGCGCCGAAGCTGGACGGTGCCAAGCAGGCTCAATGGCTCGACAGAGTGGCGATTGAGCTGGACAACATGCGAGCAGCCATGCAGTGGTCCCTCGATGGGGGCAACCCCGTCCTCGGCATGGCGATCGCGGGGTCGCTGTACCGGTTCTGGTATGTCCGCGGCGTGCGCGAAGGCAGACACTGGCTCGAGCTGCTCATGAAAGCCGATGCTCCCCATCCCCCAGAGCTGGAGGCAAGGGTGCTGTTCGCGACAGGATCGCTGCTCCAATCCCAAGGCGAGTACCAGAGGGCAGGCGAGCTCCTCGAGGAAAGCCTCCATATGGCGCGTGAGCTGGGCGAGAAGAGAACCGCCGCCTACGCACTGCACTACCTCTTCAGAAGCCGATGGGGCGAGATCCCCGAAGGCGAGCTGCGCGAGATGATCGACGATGCACTCTCGCAGTTCCGCGAGCTCCGAGACGAAACAGGGCTGGCGCTCACGTTGCTGTTCGATGTGCTGTGGCACCTCCAGTATGGGTCACTGGAAGACGCAGCAAGCGGCGCCGCTGAGCTGACATCCGTCACGGCACGGCTGAGCGTGCCGCAGCTCTCAGCCCACGGTGCTGAGATTCCCGCGGTGATGGCCTGGCTCGGCGGTGACTTCGAGACGGCGGCACCGCTGCTTCACGAGGCAGCCGGTCACTATCTCGAGATCCGCAACGAGCAATGTGCAGGCCACTGCCTGGAGAACGCCGCAGGCTGGGCTCAGCGATCGGGGCGCTCGGAGGAAGCAGCGATTTTCCTCGGAGCAGCCGATGCGCTGCGAAGAGACACCGGGATCCCGACTCCGCTCTACGAGAGCTTTCTCTTCGAGGAGATCCTGGCGGAGGTCAGCCGGGACCTGGGCGAGGGATTCGATCCTGCATGGAGGCGAGGCGAGAGCATGTCGATGGAGGAAGCGCTCGGCTACCTGCAAGAGCTGACGGACGCGGCGTGACGGTCCGGAGGCGACTGGTCTGTCACCGTGCCCTGACCCGTTCGGCCGGCAGCCACTCGCGCCGGATCAGTTGCGGACCCGAGCAGTGGGCAAAGGGGGAAACGTAGCGACCCCCCGAGCCCATGCGGGCCCCGGGGGGTCGTCAGTACCACGGAATGTGGTTACGGGGTAGCCAGTTCGGTACCGATCTCCGAGAATGTCTCTGAGACTTGACCGCCGGCGAACGTGATGGCCAGGATCGACACGATGGCGATCAGAACGACCAGCAAGGCGTACTCGACCAAGCTGGCGCCCTTCTCCTCGTGCAAGGCCAGCCACGCCTGCACTCTGCTCCACACAGTCAGCATGACCTGCCCTCCTTTATAGGGGCTGCTGCCCTGCCAACGTATCCGCTTTCCCGAGGTCGTAAATAGGTCGGGCGACCTATTTTGCCCACCTACAGTGGTCGCGTCGCCTCGGACAGCACTCGTCAGGGCGCTCCCGAGTGGCCGTCGGAAAGGTGACGGAAGGCCACGTTCCTCCTGGTGGCGCCCGGATACGCTGACAGCGTGATCCAGTCCCAGACCGAACCGAGGCTGTGATGGGCCGCAGCAAGCTCGTCCTGCTGGCCGCCATGGCCGTGGCGCTGGTGGGGTACTTCCCTGCGGAGCGCGGTGCCGAGCGTGTGCCGGCAAGCAGAGTGGACGCCTCCGCCACCTTCACGCTGCTGTTCTCTGGAGACGTGCTCGTCCACGTGCCCGTCGCCAACAGTGCCAAACGCCATGCACTGGGGTCCGAGGCCACCCGATACGACTTCACTCCGATGTTCGGAGAGATAGGGCCGGTCATCACGGCGGCTGATCTCGCGATCTGTCACCTCGAGACTCCCCTCGATGCCGACAGTCGTGTCGTGTCCGGCTTCCCTTCGTTCTCCACACCTGCAGAGATCGCGTCGGCTCTGGCCTCAGCCGGTTTCGATGGTTGCTCCACGGCTTCCAACCATGCCCTCGACCTGGGCGAGCAAGGCCTGCGAGAGACCGTGGAGACCTTGAGGGCGGTCGGCCTCCAGAGCACGGGCACGGGTCTTTCCCGCCAGGATCGAGTTGGGACCCTGTACGAGCTTCCTGGCCTGACCGTCGGTCACAGCTCCTACACGTACGGTTTCAGCAGCGGGAGGATCCCGTCGGACGGGGAGTGGCAGGCGAACGCCATCGACGCGGAGCGCATCGTCACCAATGCGGCCCTGTTGCGGAGGCGGGGGGCAGACTTCGTGGTGGTCTCCCTCCATTGGGGGACCGAGTACGCAAGGGAGCCATCGGCGGCCCAGTGGGATCTCGCTCGAACGCTGCTGGCCTCACACGACATCGACCTCGTCGTCGGCCATCACTCGCACACGGTCCAGCCGATCGCGCTGCTGGGAGGCAAACCCGTCTTCTTCAGCCTCGGCAACCTGCTCAGCAACCAGACAGCGAGCTGTTGCACGCCACAGTCGGAAGAAGGCCTGCTGCTGCTGGTGCGGGTCGGAGTCGAGGGAAGGCGGTGGGTGGCCGAGGATCTGGCGTACGTGCCGACGTGGGTCGACCGAAGGAGCGGCCACGTGATCCGGGCGGCCCTGGGGAACGACCCGGCAGGGCCCGCTGCGGACCGACTCCACGAAGCGGCGTCGAGGACGGCCGCCACTCTCGGGCAGTTCGCGGTCCAAAGTGACGGTCTGAGCGTGCGCGACGCCATCCGCTGGATCGCCGCTCGCCACGCGCTCACGACCACGGACTGGTTCTCGCGTATGAGGTGAAGGACATGAGGTCGCAGTCTGATCAGGGGACGTACTGCTCCATCACCTCGGTGATCGTCCCCTCGTTCAAAGCAACCCACACGGTGCAGAGCTCTCCAGGGCAGACCGTATACCGGTCTTGGCCGTCGGGCCACGACTCGAACGGGGTGGCCTCGAACGTCAACTCGTCGGTTGGCACGATCACGTGCACCACCGTCTCGGCCGCTATGAGAATGTCCAGGACTGCCGTCTCCGGGTTGCGAATGTAGAACGGGTTGGGAGGTGGCTCGGCTCCGTCCTCGGCGGCGGCGCGGGCGGCGACGTCCTCCCCGAAGAAGAAGCAAGCAGGATCGAAGTCGAGACCGCCTGCCCTGATTTCCTTCGCGAACCCGAACCAGATGCCGTCAGGGAGGAAGTCCGTCGGTGGACAGCCCGAGCCGGATGCCTCGTCTGAACCGATGGAAGCCGGCGGAACCAGCGAAGGCTCACCGAGCGTATACGAGCCGTCGGGTGTCGTATGCGAAGGGGCCGGCTCAGTGGTGGGCGGCGGCAACGATGTCGTGGCACCAACGGTCGTGGGCGTGACGGGTGGGGTCTCGGTGGTGGCTGTGCTGGAGCCTCCACAGGCGGCCAGGAGCGCCGCAGAAACCAGCACAACCGCCAGCCGACGTGTACCAAGCCTGGTCAGAGCCGGGAGGATACCTCCCTGACCGCCTGCACAGGCAGCTCCGTTCATGTGGATCGGAAAAGCTGCCTGTACATCGGCCTGACGGCTTCAGCCGCCGAACGCCTCTTCGAACGCTGACCGGAACTCCGGCGTGCTCGGTCCTGTGAAGCCGCAGTAGTTGACGGTCTCTTCATAGGCCGTGATCAGGTACGACGCTCCCGGCTCGAACGGGATGCCGCCGATCAAGGCTTCCATCCCGAGCGGCGCGGTCAGCACTGCCTCGACGGCGTCGCCCCCCTTGAACCAGCGTTCGATGCTCAGCGTGACCGTCGATCCCTCGACGGACGTGACCGTTCCCTCGAACGCGACCGGCGCCTTGGCCAACTCCTCCACGGAGAAGGCGATGCAACTCGCCATCGGGTCCTCGCCGCCAGCCGCCAGCTGCAACGGAGCAGGACTCGCCACAGGCGGTGTCTCTCCCATC
>CAZKJJ010000042.1:0-12276 GCA_964553055.1 uncultured Acidimicrobiia bacterium | reverse complement strand
TGCTGGCGGTGGCCATGGAGCGGATTGGCGTCGACGTCATACTCGTCGAGGCGACCGAGCCGCACAGGCTGGCAGAGGCCCTCGCAGCCGAAGTGGCTCAACCTGTGTCGCTCGTGGAGCTGTACGTGGGATCCTTGGGTCAGGAAGGCTCAGGAGCGGAGACCTACCTGGGCCTGCTCGCAGAGAATGCCGACCGCATCGCCGAGGCCGTGGGAGGCTGACATGGTGGACTTCCTCATCGACCCCTTCACGTTCGGCTTCATGCAGCGAGCCCTCTTGGGCGGCATGCTGGCGGTGATCGGTACCTCCCTGGTTGGGACGTGGGTGGTGCTGAGGGGCATGAGCTTCATGAGCGATGCCCTCGTCCACGGAGTCGTGCCAGGCATCGCCCTCGCCTTCCTGATCGACCTCAACCCTCTTCTCGGTGCCGCCGCTGCCGCGCTCGTGATGATCCTCGGAATCGGCTTCGTGCACCGACAGACGGTCTTCTCCGAGGACACCGGCATCGGCCTGCTCTTCGTTGGCATGCTCGCCCTCGGGGTGATCCTGGTCTCCTTGGTGCCCTCGTACACGGGAACGCTCACCGGCATCCTGTTCGGGGACGCCCTCGCCGTGACAGCCTCGGATCTCAGGGTGCTGGCGATCGTGGCAGGCCTGGCAGTCGCGGCTTCGATCGTCTTCTACCGCGGCTTTCTCGTCCTGTCGTTCAACGAGGCGAAGGCCGAGCTCTTGGGTCTGCACCCCCGCCTTGCGCACTTCGCCCTGCTGGCCCTGATCACTGTCATCATCGTCGGCTCGTTCAGAACCGTCGGAACCTTGCTGGTCTTCGGTCTCTTGATCGCTCCACCCGCCACAGCAGCACTCGTCGTGCGAAGGGTCCCAACGATGATGCTGACCAGCGTGGCCGTCGGTGTTGGCTCGGTGTATGCAGGCCTCGTGGTCAGCTACCACGCAGGCACGTCTGGCTCCGCCACCATGGCAGCGTTCCCCGTGGCCGTCTTCTTCTTGGTGTTGGTCGTGAAGTCACTGCGGACGGCTGCCCGCTGAAGTCAGAATCGGGGAGCAGGAGCAACATCAGCAGGCCGGTTCTCCTCGATCCAACGGTCGATCTGGGACCACCACCGATAGAGCCATGCCACGACTCGCTCGGGCTCGGACGGTCGTTCCTCGGGCGTCGTCCGCCAGTAGTGGGCCTTCAGGGTCCTTTCGAGAGGCAGCGCATCCCATATGTCCGAGAGCGAGGTCAGATCCTCGAGTCCCGAGTGGGCAACGAACACGACCTCGGCCTCAGGGGCGCCGCGCATGGCTGCCATTGCTCCTCCCGGCTTGGGCGCCATCAGGTTGGGCATGCGCTGGGCCCATGAGACCTGATCCTGCTTCCCCTGGGTCTCCAGCCTGCTGATGGCCCTCTCACGCCGCCCGATCGTGAAGTTCCCACCCTCTGGAAAGAGCACGAGGGCTCCTTGATCGTCGATGCCTGAGGCGAGGCGCTCGATCGAGAGGAGCTCAGACTGCCTGTCTTTGGGATTGCGATCCACGAAGTGGTTCGGGAGCCTGTTGCAGAGGGTGTCCATGAACGGCGCCCACTGCAGCTCCCGCTTGGCAACGATTCTGGGCTGTCTCCCGAAGTCGACGAGCAGAGTACGGGCGAGGAACACCGAGTCGCCAGGGCCTCCGTGCCTGCTGAACACGAGCACGGGCCCGGTGGCCCGCACCTGCGGCACATAGTCGATGCGTACCGCGAGGAGTCGCTGGGTGGCCAATGCGATCCCGTTGAGCCACCACCTGGCGAGCGACACATGGATCGCCTGAACCGGCCTCGTGTTGATCACCAAGCCGAAGCCACTCAGCACCCAGAGGCCGACGAGCGCGACCAGACCCACCAACTCGTAGATCGAGAAGACGACTCCCAGGGCCACGAGCCTGGTGGTCCTCCACCCGTGGCGGTCGAAGAGGTCGAGGACAAACGCGATCACCAGGAGGAGAGGAGCGAGCGCGATGGTTGCCACGCCCGCCAGGGCGACGAGCGGAGCGACGACGAGCCTGCGCACGATTCGCGGAGGCAGCATGTGGACTCGGCGCCAGGCTACCCACCACCGGCCGGTCGCGGGGCGAGGGTTATCCTCGCCGCAGTGTCACACTCCGAGCAACCCATGGCCAAGACGGGATTCGTGCTGGGAGGAGGCGGCCACCTCGGCGCCTTCGAGGTGGGGATGCTGAAAGCCCTGATGGAAGCCGGGATCACGCCCGACCTGATCGTTGGGAACTCGGTAGGCGCCTTCAACGGCGCGGCGATCGCGGCGGAGCCAAGCCCTGCCATGGTGGAAAGGCTCCACGAGACGTGGCTCCACCTGCCTGACACGGAGGTGTTCCAATCGTCGCTCTGGACGAGGGCAGCCAACATCCTGAAGCACAAGACCCATCTGCACTCGAGCGATCCTCTCAGGGAGCTCCTCGAGGACTTTCTGCCTGTGCACGCCTTCGAGGAGCTCTCCGTTCCCTTTCAGTGCGTCGCCGCCTGCATCGAGGACGCGGCAGAGCAATGGTTCAGCCACGGGGCCCTCATCCCCGCCATACTCGCGTCCTCTGCGGTACCCGGCCTGCTGCCTCCCGTCGAGATAGAAGGCAGGCACTACGTCGACGGCGGGGTCGTCAACAGCATCCCCATCTCCCGAGCCCTCGAGCTGGGCTCGACCGTGATCTACGTGCTCCACGTTGGCAACGTCGACGCTTCCCTCGAGCCCCCGACCAAGCCTTGGGACGTGGCCATGGTCGCCTTCGAGATCGCCAGACGCCACCGATTCTCCCGTGATCTGGCGACACTCCCCGGTGACGTCGACCTGCACGTACTCCCAACGGGAGACGAGGGCCGCCGCTACAACGACCTCTCCAAGCTCAGATACGCCGACTTCTCGATGATCGCAGAGCGCATGGAGATGGCATACAAGGCGACGAGCCGCTACCTGGCTGCTGCCTGAGCGTTCTCAGACCAGGGCCGCAACCCAGACTCGAGCCGTCCAGACGTAGCGCGAGCCCTTCGGCGTGAGCGATATGACCTTGTCCCTGATCAGCTTGAGCACCTCGGGAGCCTGCGCCAGTTGCGAAGGGAAGGGGATGTTCTTCTCGACCAGCTTGGTCAGCTTCCCGTACAGGTCCTTGGCCATCGAGAGGATCGAAGTCTCGTCCTGCAGTGTGCCCGTCGGCAGGAACAGCTTGCCTCCTGGCACCAGAAGCTTCCTGGCGGCCTCGAGCATCCTCATCGGGAGCTCGGAGCCCTTCGGGCCCCCGCCCACACCGTCAGGGAACCAACCGGAGACAGCGGCGAGATCATCTGGGATGCCAGAGACGTCCCCGATGATCACATCCGCTCTGAGGTCCTGCTCGACAGGGTCGAAGAGGTCGCCCTGGAGGAAGGTCGTCACGTCACCCACGCCGTGTCGTTGAGCGTTGCCGTTGGCGATGTCGACCACGTCCGGAGCCCTGTCGACCCCGATCACGCGCTTCGCTCCCAGCTTCGCGGCGATGATGGACAAGATGCCCGATCCACAGCCGGCGTCGATGACCGTGTCTCCCTCATCCACCTCCAGTGCCTCAGCCATCAACATCGACACCGTTGAGGGCACGAATGTCCGATCGGAGACCGTGAGCGTCATGGGCCCGAAACGGCCCCGCCACTCGAATTGCACTGGGTCGCTCATCTCATACCTCTGAGGCGCCTGGTCGGAGAGGGTGGCCGCTACGGTAGCCGAAACGAGCCCACGAGGCCCACCTCAGGAGGACCGAGGAGGGATGCTCCCCATCCGACCGGTCTGGTAGTCCTCGATCGCCTGCAGGATCTCCTCCCTCGTGTTCATCACGAATGGGCCGTAGTGGGCGATCGGCTCGCGGATCGGACGTCCACCCAGCACCAGCACTTCGAGATACCTGGTCGAAGCAGGCTGCGTTTCTCTGGCCGCCAGCACGAGGCCCCCACCCTGGCCGAAGAGCACCATCTGGCCCTCGGAGAAGGGCACCCGCTCGATGCCGGCCCAGCCGTCTCCGACCAACGAGTAGGCAAGGCCGTTGAAGGCCGCATGCCAGGGCAATCGAAGCTGCGCCCCTGGCGCCAGCGAAGCATGCAGGTACGTGATGGGAGTGTGGGTCTGACCAGGACCTGAGTGACCGTTCAGGTCGCCTGCTATCACCCTGACCAGGGAGGCACCGTCGTGTGAGGAGAGCAGCGTCAGCCCTTCCCCCGTCAGGTCCTGGTAGCGGGGTGTGGCCAGCTTGTGATCACGGGGAAGGTTGACCCAGAGCTGCACCCCGTGCATGACGCCGCCTCTGGTGAAAATCTCATCCGTCGGCATCTCGGAGTGCACGATGCCTGCTCCCGCCGTCATCCATTGGGTATCTCCACCGAAGATCACGCCTCCGCCGCCTGTCGAGTCGCGGTGCTCGAGCTGGCCGTCGAGCATGTAGGTCACGGTCTCGAAGCCCCGATGCGGATGATCGGGAGCTCCTTTGGCCTCGTAGGGAGCGAGCTCCCTTCCGCCCATGTGATCGAACAGCAGGAACGGGTCTGCTTCCACGAAGTTGATGGCACCCGGAAAAGGCCTCCTCACCTCGAAGCCCGCTCCTTCCAGCGTGTGGTACGCCGTCACCACTCGCTCCACAGGCCGCCATTCGGTGGTGGCGAGGTCAGGGGCGGGAATCCTCGGTAGTGCCAACGGATCGGTGAAGACTGCAGGCATGACTCCATCCTAAGGGCCGCCTCCTGCAACGCCTCAGACGCCGCTTCATGCCGTTCAGCCTCCCACGGTCAGGGTGAGCCGCATTCCCTCGTGGCCCGGCACCGAGCAGATCACGTCATACGAGCCGGGAGGGGCCTCGAACGAGAGCCTCCTGTTGGTGTCCGCAGGGAGCTCCACCTCCACCCCGAGCGCCCTCACCGTGAACGTGTGTCGCACCGGATCGTCGTTCTCCACGAACACGCTCACCGTGCCTGGGGTGGCCGTGGCGTCTGGAGGGACGAACGCGATGTCGCGGGCCGCGACGTGCACGTCCCCAGGCTGGGCAACGTCATCCTGCAGGGCCGACGAGGCGCCCATCCCCAGGACCAGCGCCAGGCCGGCCACTGCCAAAGCTGTGATCCCGACCCGCTCCGCGTAGGAGTCTTCCCATCCTCTCAGTAGGGCAATGCCTGCGAGCAGGCCGACCAAGGCGACCAGCGCCCCGATCACGGCACTCATGAACCCCCGCCACGACTCGGGGTGGAAGAGGTCCTCTACCCCGAACGACAGCTGCATCGCCAACAGCAGGAGCGAGACGACCACCATCGTGATCGGGCCCGATCTCCCTCCTCTTCGCAGCAGCAAGAGGATCACTGCGTAGAGCACGACGACAGGCAGGACAAAGACCAGCCCGCCCTCGAACACGAAGGAGACGAACACCGCCCACACCGCCACGGCTGCGGTCACCCCGACCGCCACCGCCTTCCAGCCGAATCGCGCCGTCTGGCGCTCCACAGTCTGCGACGCCTCTTCTTCCATGGCTCTCCTCGTCGACCGCGGCATCGTTCACCCTTGCCGTTACGAGACCGTTACGGTCTACGCTCCGACACTATGCGAAGCGCGACAGCCCGAGCGCCCCATCCGTCGGCAGCCTCATCCCCCACTCAACGCGCCCGGGGCCTCGGCCTTCCACCGCTCCCATGGCACCGACTCCCATGGCACTGAAGGGCCTCATCCTCGACGTCGACGGGGTGTTGACGGACACGGTTCCCCTCCACTATCGGGCGTGGCACCAGATGTTCACCCAGTTCGGGTACCAGTTCGACGAGGACGTCTACCGCGAGAAGGTGGACGGCAAGAGCAGGCTCGAAGGAGTGCAGGGGGTGATGGGCAATGCTCCGCTCGAGGTCATCGAACAGGCAGGCGCCATCAAGCAGGGCTACTACCTCGACGAGCTCGAGTCCACCGATCTGCAGCCCTTCCCGGACGCAGTGAGGCTGATGGACAGAGCCAAGGCAGCAGGGCTCCACCTGGCGGCCGCCTCTGGAAGCCGTAACGCTCCGACCGTGCTCGCCAAGATCGGCTTGCTGCCCGTCTTGGAGTCGGTCGTCACAGGCGCAGACGTCGAGAAGGGGAAGCCGGAGCCTGACATCTTCCTCGTCGCAGCGGCCAGGCTGAGCCTCCAGGCCGCCGAGTGTGTCGTCTTCGAGGACGCCGAATCGGGGATCGAGGCCGCCCACAGAGGAGGGTTTGTCTGCGTCGGTGTCTACAGGGGCAGCTCGCCCCTCCTGGGCGCAGCTGACAGGATCGTGAGCTCCCTCGACGACGTTGATCTCGCCCTGCTGGCAGGGCTTCTGGGGCGTCAATGAACCCAGAACGCGAAACCAGAGGCTAACTTCGATCGACGATGGTCCACCGACCCATCGCCATTCCCCGAGACGTCTACCCTGTGGACGAGTGGGCCCTCGAGGAGCTGGGGCCGCAGGAGAGTCTCGCAGGGCGGTCTGAGAGCCTCTTCGCGCTCTCCAACGGATACCTGGGCGTGAGGGGCGCTTTCGACCTCGGAGGCCCGACGCGCGAGCCAGGCACGATCATCAACGGCTTCTACGAGAGCTGGCGCATCACCTACCCGGAGCCTGCCTTCGGCTACGCCACGCATGGGCAGACGATCGTGCGGGTCCCTGACGCCACAGGCATCGAGCTCCTCGTCGAAGGGGAGCCGGTTCGCCCTGAAATGACAGGGTTCCGTTGCTCCCGCCGGCTGGACCTGCGGTTGGGAAGGCTCTCCCAGGTGGTCGAAGCGACGACGGGATCCGGGTGCCGTGTCGAGGTCAGAACGACCCGGATCGTCTCGCTCGCCAGAAGGAGCGTACTGGCGATCCTCTACGAGATCGCGACCGACCGCGACGCCGTCGTCGAGCTGTTCTCGTCTGTGGTGAACCAGCAGGCGTTCGAGCCGTACGAGGTCATGGACCCTCGGCACGACCCGAGGCGGGCTCCCGGCTTCGAGCACAGGGTCCTCGAGGTCACGGGCCACTCATCTGAAGGACTCAGGCTGCTGGCCACCTACCGTACGGCGCGCAGCAAGCTGGCGCTTGCCTGCGGTGTCGACCATCAGGTCGATCGGGAGAACGAGTTCCGCCTCACCTCGTACCACGACGGCGATCGGGGCGAGGTGAGGCTCGGGTTCGAGACGACGCCCGAGAGGCCCATCCGCATCACCAAGTTCGCCTCCTACCACACGGGCGAGGGTCGCCTCGAAGACGAAGCGGCAGCCGAGCTCGACGGGGCGCTGGCGGAGGGCTGGGAAGGGGTGAGCACTGCCCATGCGGCCGTGATGGAGGCCTTCTGGGCAGACGGCGACGTTCGGATCGCCGAGGAGCCGGACATCCAGCAAGCGGTGCGGTGGAACTTGTTCCAGCTGTTCCAGTCGACAGCCTGCATCGAGGACGCCGAGGTACCCGCCAAGGGCCTCACGAGCCGTGCCTACGAAGGCCACTACTTCTGGGACAACGAGATCTTCGTGCTCCCGTTCCTGACCCATGTCAGACCGTTCCTGGCGGCCCGCCTGCTGAGGCACCGGTACCGGATGTTGCCAGCGGCGCGGCTCAGGGCAGCCGAGCTCTCGTTGCCAGGAGCTCTCTTCGCGTGGCGCACGATCACAGGGGAGGAGGCGTCCGCCTACTACCTGGCGAGCACGGCTCAGTACCACATCGATGCGGTCGTGGTGCATGCGCTTGCCCGCTACGTCGCCAGCACCGGCGACGATGCCCTGCTGTGGGACATCGGCGTCGAGATGGCAGCGGAGACGGCACGGATGTGGACGGGTCTCGGCTTCTGGAGGGACAGCACTTTCCACATCAGCGGCGTGACGGGTCCCGACGAGTACACGGTCTTGGTGAACGACAACGCCTTCACCAATGTCATGGCCCGCTTCAACCTCCTGTACGCGGTCGAGGCTGTGAGAAGGATGCGGTCCGAGCAGCCCGAGCGTTTTGCGGGCCTGGCGTCCAGGATGGGCCTGACGCCAGACGAGGAAGGGGCGTGGTCCGCAGCGGCGTCTGCCATGTTCATCCCTCATGACCAGGAGCGGGGTCTCACACCCCAGGACGAGAGCTTCCTGCAGAAGCGCCGGTGGGACTTCGAAGGCGTCGCCGCCGATCGATATCCGTTGCTGCTGCACTTCCATCCGCTCGCCATCTACCGCTACCAGGTCCTGAAGCAGCCTGATGTGGTGATGGCGCAGCACCTGCTTCCTGAGGAGTTCCCGCCTGCGTTGCAGCGGGCGAACTTCGATTACTACGACCCGCTGACGACGGGCGACTCGTCGCTGTCAGCGCACATTCAGGCGATCACGGCTGCCGAGGTGGGCCATCACGACCTGGCCCTGGAGTACTTCCAGCAGACCCTCTTCGCCGACCTGGCTGATCTCCACGGGAACACCCTGGACGGTGTTCACCTGGCCTCGACGGGCGGCGTGTGGATGACGCTGGTCAACGGCTTCGCGGGACTTCGTGTGCACAACGGCTCGATCGAGATGAACCCGCGGCTGCCCAAGGCGTGGCGGGGCCTCTCTTTCAAGGTACGGGTGAGGGACAGCCAGTTGGCGGTCGATCTGGGCCATGAGAGTGTGACCCTCACTGTCGTCTCGGGACCGAACCTCGGGGTGAAGGTGACGGGAGAGACGATCGAGGTGGGACCCGAAGGGATCGAGGTGGCGCTCACCACCTGACGGAGGGCACGCGGGCGGCTGCGCCCCGATGGATGCCGGCAGTGGCCTCACACTGCAGTCGGTCAGGGCTGCCCACAAGCGGAGCCACGGCGGGAGTTGAGGCTGGTGGCGCTAGGTGACCGCCGGCCGCACCCGGTAGCGGGGCTCGTCCCAGGCTCGCGAGTCCACGATGTCGGCCAGGATGGACACAGCTTCGCCAAGGTCGACAAAGCGAAGGTAGAGAGGCGCGAACCCGAAGCGAAGGACGTCAGGAACCCTGAAGTCTCCAACGACGCCTCTGTCGATCAGGGCTTGGATCATCCCGTACCCTCCTGGATGGCGAAACGACACCTGGCTTCCTCGCAGGGAGGAGTCTCTGGGGCTGGCCAGCTCGAGCTGGTCGCCGCATTCCTGTTCAACGAGCTGGATGAAGGTCTCGGTCAGCGCGACCGACTTCGCCCTGACCGCATCCATGTCGGTCTCGAGGAACAGGTCGACTCCGACCTCGAGCGCCACCATCGACAGGATGGGGGGAGTGCCGACCAGATGCCGTTGGACGCCTGGCGCCGGCCGGTATGAGCCCTCGAACAGGAAAGGGTCGCCGTGACCCATCCACCCGGAGAGGACGGGTGCTATCGCCTCCTGATGGCGATCAGCGACGTAGAGGAAGGAGGGCGCCCCCGGGCCGCCGTTGAGGTACTTGTACCCACAGCCGACCGCCAGATCGACTCCCGCTCCGTCGAGGTCGAGCGGCAGCGCCCCTGCGCTGTGGGAGAGGTCCCAGAGAACCAACGCCCCGGCCGCGTGGGCCGCTGCCGTCAGGGACTCGAGATCGTGGACCGCCCCGGTGCGGTAGTCGACGTGGGAGAGGTAGAGGACGCACGTGTCCCCGTCGAGAGCCGAGACGAGGTCGCTCCGAGGAACGCTGCGGAGCAGGTGGGTTCCATCGAGGAACGCAAGGAGACCCTCCGCCATGTAGACGTCCGTCGGGAAGTTGCCGTCCTCGGTGAGGATGATGGTCCTGTCCTGCCGTAGTCCAACAGCAGCGGCGAGGAGCTTGAAGAGGTTGATCGACGTGGAGTCTGAGACGATGACCTGCCCCTCCGCAGCACCGATGAGCCTCCCTATCTTGTCCCCCACCCTCCTCGGAAGCCCGATCCAGTCATGGGCGAGCCAGGAGCCGATCAGATCGACGCCCCACTGGTCGCGTACGGTGGCGTCCAGCCTGGCGACGGTCCGCTTCGGCAGGGCGCCGAGCGAGTTGCCGTCGAGGTAGACGACACCGTCTGGAAGGAAGAACTCGTCCCTGAAGGCGCCGAGACGGTCAGCGCGGTCTTTCGCCTCGAGGTCGGCTCTGGAGATCCTCACGCTCACGGGGGCGATTATGGCCCGCCTGGGATCGATCAGGCGGACAGATCATCGAGCACGCAGAGGGCGGCGTTGCGGCCGTTCACGGCGATGACACTGCCGCCTGGGTGGGTGCCTGCCCCGCAGAGGTAGAGGCCTCGGATCGGCGTCCGGTATGGGATGCGCTTGTCCCACATGTAGTCCGGCAGGCACTCCCCGTGGAAGATGTGCCCGCCCTTCAACCCGATCCTGCGCTCGATGTCAGGCGGCCCGCTGACTTCGACGGCCTCGATGAGGCTCGTGAATCCTGGTGCGTAGCGTTCGATCTGGGCAGTGATCCGAGCCTCCACCTCCTTTCGCCTGGTGTCCCAGTCTCCTTCGCTGAACTCGTACGGGAGGTACTGGGCGAAACAGCTCATGATCTGCTTTCCCTCTGGGACGATCGACGAGTCGTACGGGCTCTGGATGTACAGCTCGCCCCATACGTGGTCTGGCAGGTCCCCGCGCCTGGCGGCCCCAGCCGAGGCATGGAGGCCCGCAACGGACGCTCCGACATTGACCGTGGCCATCGCTCCGAAGGGGTGCTGAAACTCTGGGAGCCCGGAGAGGGCATAGTTGACCTTGGCCGAGGTGCCCAGCCGGGGAGTCGACTCGACCTGGGTGCGGAACCCCTCCGGTTGGTCGGCCAGGAGAGTGAGTGTCGTCGCCGGATCGGCATTCGAGAGGATCGCTCGTGCCCGCACCAGCGGGCCGTCCGAGAGCCTGACGCCTCTTCCCGGCTCGATCGCCTCGACGGGCGTCCCGGTTGCGATCAGAGCGCCTGCCTCGAGCGCCGCGTCAGCCAGCGCAAACGATGTGACGCCCATGCCCCCGTGCACGAGGCCCCATCCTCCGATCCCTTCGTCGACCCTGCCGAGCGAATGGTGCATGTGAATCCAGGCGGTGCCCTGTTCCTTCGGGGACGCGGCCGTGCCGATGATGCCCTGGCCCGAGATGGCGTCGACGAGCCGCTGATCGTCGAAGAAGCGACCGAGCATCGTCTCGATGGAGTCCTCGAAGACGGTTGCGATGGCGACAGGATCTCCTCCGAGCCTGCTCTCGACCTCTTCCCTGGAGGGTGGATCGGTTCTCAGCCAGAGATCGTCATCGCCTGCCGGCCTCAGCGCCTCCTTGATCCGCCCTTGGAGGTCGATCATCGCCCTCCACCCCTTCACCTCCGCAGGCGCCCACGTGGCGAGGTCGGCGGCCGTCCGATCAGCGTCGCGCCACTCGACGAACACCGACCCGTCTTCGAGCGGGACGTAGAGCTGCGGGTCGAACATCGTCACCCGGTAGCCGCGCCTGCCCAGGTTCAGGTCCTCGACCACGCGCTCGTGGAGCAGGCCCACCACGTAGGCGCAGGGAGAGACCCGGTACCCCGGCCACGGCTCCTCGATCGTGCAGGCTCCTCCTACCCGATCACGCCGTTCCATCACGACGACCCGCTTCCCCGCCTTGGCGAGGTAGGCCGCCGCGGTCAGGCCGTTGTGGCCACCACCGACCACGACGACGTCCCACGTCTGGGACGTGAGCTCCTCTGTCGCGACGTCCCCGCCGATACGGCCGAGGGCCGCGGCGGCTGTCACGGGACGATCCCGCGGTTTCGTGTCAATCGAAGCCCCGGTTTCCGACGCCTCGATTGACAGGAAACGGTTCAACGGGCCTCGACGAACGAGGCGGCCTTCTCGAGAGAGACCTGCCAGCCACCCTCGAACAGAAGGGGGCGGAACCCCATCTCGTCGTTGATCGCCAGCATCGGCTCGTTCGAGCCAGCGTTTCCCGTGTCGACCCGGTCGACGTCCGGCTTCTCCTCGACGAGCTTCAGGAACATGGCCGCCTTCAGCCAGCGCCCCAATCCCTTGTTGCGATGCGCAGGGTCGACGCCCGTGTCGCCCTGGCCGGCCTTGTACGGCCGGTGGGGGGTGAAGAAGAGGTTGGTGTAGCCGGCGAGCGCGCCAGACGGTCGGTGCCTTGCGCACAGCGTCCACCAATCGTTTCCCCTGGCCTCCATCGACTCCTCCCAGTCCCTGGTCTGATCGGGTGTGAACGCCCAGTCCTCCTCTTCGAAGTCCTCCCGAGGCGCCGTGTTCATGATGCGGGTGAGCTCTGTGAACGCCTCGAGGAGATCGTCAGGACAGCGGCCCTCCCAGCCGACCAGCTCGTAGTCGGATGCCCGTTCCTGGGCCCTCT
>CAZKJJ010000041.1:0-12300 GCA_964553055.1 uncultured Acidimicrobiia bacterium | reverse complement strand
CGTCGAGCTCCGGGACGAGGTAGTGGTAGTTGGTGTCGAACCACTTCGTCATCTCCCACGCCTCGTGCTCGCTCGTTCCTCTCGCCAGCGCGGTCAGCGCGTCGAACGGGTCCTCACGCCTGGCCCATGGCGGGGTGAAGCCAAGCATCATGGCCGTCTCGAGCACCTCGTCGTAGACGAAGAAGTCGTCCGTTGCCCTGCCGGCGAGGCCCAGCTGCTCTTCGAGGTGAGCCCTGCGCAGCTGGGCGATGTCGGCGTCGAACTGAGGAGCCGAGAGCCTCCCCGACCACCTCCCTTCGAGGGCACGTTTGAGCTCCCTGTTCGGCCCGATGCGCGGATAACCCACGAGATGTGGCACGAGGATTGGCTTCGCCATGGCACGACTCCCTTGTCTCGACGCGCTCGTGAGCGCCCCGAGCGGAAGTCCGCCCGACGGGTACTCATCGATCAGGCTTTGGCACCGTTCTCGTTTGAGAGGTTGCCGCGGCTTCGAAGGGCCTGTCCCTCCACCGCTCTTGATGAGCGCGTTACTTGAGGCGAATCTAGCACGCCTCACACCTGGCACGAGAGGCCCAGGTGTGAATCAGCCTGTATGGGTCGGGTCGAATCCCTTGACTTCCAGACGATGCTCCCGAAGCAGCGCCGCGTCGCCCAGGATGTCGAGTGTGGCTCCTTCGGCGACCACCCTGCCTCCGTCCATGATGACGCACCGATCGCACAGCCCGAGGGCGAATGGCAGGTCGTGGGTGATCACAACCTGTGTCACGGCGAGGCTGTGCAGGGTCGTGACCAGCTCATCCTTGGTTGCGGGATCCAGGCCGGACCCCGGCTCGTCCAGCACCAGGATGTCCGGCCGCATCGACAGGACGGTGGCCAGCGCCGCCTTGCGCCGCTCTCCCCCGCTGAGGTGGTGGGGGGGCCTCTCGGAGAGCTCGGTTGCCTCGACAGCCGCCAAGGCACCGGCCACCGCTTCTGCGAGCGCGGCACCCGAGAGACCAAGATTGGCCGGCCCGAACGCAACGTCCTGGTGGACGGTTGGCATGAACAGCTGGTCGTCAGGATCCTGGAAGACCAGGCCCACCCGGCGCCTGACCTCCATCACCGTGTCAGGGCCGAGCACGACGTCACCAACTTGCACCGACCCCCTCTCGGGCTCGAGGATGCCGTTGAGGTGCAGCGCCAACGTCGTCTTTCCCGCCCCGGTGGGGCCGAGAAGCGCAACTCGACTCCCACGCTCGATCCTGAGGTCGACCCCCGACAGGGCGCGGCGACCATCTGGGTAGGTGAAGTGGAGATCGGACACCACGAGAGCTGCGCTGCTCACGATGTCATCGCGGCGAGGAAGGACACGACGACCCCGAGAGCAGCGAGGCTCCCCCCCACCAGCCACTCACCAAGGGACGCCCGCCGCTGCTCGATCTTCGGCATCGACCCCGTGAAACCTCTCGACAGCATGGCGCCGTAGACGCGCTCTCCCCGCTCGTAGGAGCGGACGAAGAGGGCGCCCGCAGACGCTGCAATCGGGCGGGCCTGCCACAGCCATCGGGGGTCGTAGCCCCTCGCGGTCATCGAGGTCCTCATCCTCCGAAGCTGGTCGACCGCCACCTCGAGGTACCTCACCATGAGCCCTGCGATGGACGTGAGCACCGCTGGCACCCTGAGGACGCCCATCCCCCTGAGGAGGTCGGGAATCTCCGTGGTCGCTGCCAGGAGGATGGCGACCGTGGCGCCGACGGTGGCCTTGGCGACGATGTTCCACGTCCCCCAGAGCCCCTCCGTCGACACGGCGACACCCCAGACCTCTGTCTGTGATCCACCCGCAAGGAACGGGATCAGGAAGGCGAAGGCGATGAACGGAACCACTGCCACGAGCCGCACGAGGACGAACCTGAGCTTGACCCTCGAGACCAGCGCCACAGCCCCCAAGCATGCCGCATAGACGGCAAAGGCCCAGATGGCCGTTCGGGGAGTGACCGCGACCGCGAAGACGAACACGAAAGCCGATACCAGCTTGACCTCGGGAGCCAGGCGATGCACAGGACTGTGCTCGTGCACGTAGAGGGTGTGGGCATGACCTGCACCCATGTCAGGGAACCGGGTCCTGGTCGGTGCCTCTCCGCCTCTCACGCACGGCGTGAAAGGCACCCAAGCCAACGGCGATTGTGATGGCTGTCCCCGCGATGCCTGCCACAGCGAGGCTGAGGCTTGGGTTGGCGACGCCTGCTGTGGCGTACCCGGCAAAGGGTCCCGTCAGGGAGGTCCCGGCCTGGACGCTCGGGATGCCGGTGTCCTGAGCGACCCTCTGGAGACCGTCTGGACCGGGAAAGGCGAACTGGCTGACGACTGCCGCCACGAAGAGGGAGGCGACGACCGCCCCCAGCACGAACGTGCGTCTCATGACGGGCTCTCGGCTGGCGAGTTGGGTCCTGTCGAGGTCCGCGGCCCCGTGGACGAGATCGGGCCTCGTGGAGAGGACAGCTCCCAGCACGAGCGCCGAGATGATCCCCTCGCCGATGCCTGTCACGACGTGGATGCCGGTCATTGCCGCGAAGACAGTGTCGAAGGAGACAGGAACGGTGGCGCCGAAGAGCCACTCGATGGAGAATGCCATGGACGCCAGGACGACGGAGGCCCAGGCAGCCAGGCCCGTGGCCGCGACCACACCACCTGTGCTGACAGGCATGACCCTTCTGAACATCCTGAAGAGGGCATAGCCCGCAAAGGCGGGGACGACCGCGATGTTGGCGATGTTGTAGCCGAGCGCCGTGAGACCGCCGTCCGCGAACACGAGCGCCTGGACCACGACCACCACGGTGACGACCACTACACCTGTCGATGGGCCGAGGAGCACTGCAGCCAAAGCTCCGCCCAGCAGATGGCCTGTGGTACCGGCTGCCACAGGAAAGTTGAACATCTGGGCCGCGAAGATGAACGCCGCGGCGACGCCAGCCAGGGGAACCTGCTTGTCCTGGAGGTGGTGCCTGGCTTGGCGGACCGAAGCACCGACGGCGCCCACACTGAAGGCTCCTGTCGCGAGCGCCGTGCCTGCGTTGAGGAGGCCGTCCGGGGCGTGCATCGCTCGGACGGTACTAGTAATTGCGACTCGTTCGCAATATGGACGGCCTACCATGGCCTCCGTGACCAAGGCGCTCGGCGATGTGCTCCACGACGAGGGCTTCCGCCTGACGGAGCCCCGCAGGATCGTGTGGGACGTCCTCACGCAGGCCGGAGGGCACCTCACCGCAGACGAGGTGGCGGACCGCGTGAGCACAGAGGACCCTTCCGTCAACCGATCGTCGATCTACCGGTCCCTGGCGCTGTTCACCGACCTGGGACTCGTGCGCGAGTCGAACTTGGGAGGAGAGTCGACCTCGTACTGGGAGGTCGCCCACCCTGACGACCACTTCCATGTCAGGTGTCTTTCGTGCGGCTCAGTCGAGCACCACGCAGATGACGTCGTCGCTGGAGTCAGAGCCCACCTGTCAGAGGAACACGACTTCCAGGCAGGGAGAGTCGACCTGATCGTCTCGGGCCTCTGCAGATCGTGCCTGGCTGAGATCGACGGCTGAGCGGAGGGTCCTCCGGTCCGTCTCGGCAGCACTAGCGCGACGGTGGATCCGGAGAGGACACCCAGGGGGTCCTTCCTCGCGCCCGTGCCGGTGGTCGAACTGCCTTGGGTCCGGCGAGGGTCAGGGGCTGGGTGATGGCCCTGTCGTCTCGGCGACTCTGCCAGCGAGGTATGAGCGCTCCACCTCGTTGGGCGCCAGCGCCTCGGCCCTCAGATACGCCTGGTGGGCTTCCCGCAGCCGGCCGACTCTGCGCTGGAGGTCAGCGACTGCCGCGTGGTAGGCGTGGTAGCCGTCGAGCTCGCCTGCCAACGGCCCGAGAAGCTGCAAGCCTGCTTCGGGGCCTTCGGCCATGGCGACCGCAACCGCCCTGTTCAGCTCCACCACCGCAGACCCCGTGACGTCGGCGAGCCGGTCGTAGACCAGCGCGATCTGCCGCCAGTCCGTGTCCGAGGCCACCCTGGCCTCACCATGCAGAGCCGCGATGGCGCCCTCGAGGGCGTAGCGGGAGTTGGGGTGTCGCCGAAGGGCCTGGGTGACGAGCATCGAGCCCTCCTCGATGCGCGCTCTGCTCCAGAGCGAGCGGTCCTGGTCTTCGAGCAGCACGATGTTGCCTGTCTCGTCCGTTCTGGCGGGGCGCCTGGCATCCGTGAGCAGCATGAGGCCCAAGAGGCCGAGCACGTCGGGGTCGTCTGGCATCAGGCTCGCCAGCATCCTTCCGAGGCGGATGGCTTCGCCTGAGAGGTTGGGCCTGGTGAGGCGGTCACCGCTGTGGGCCTCGTAACCCTCGTTGAAGATCAGGTAGACGACGGTCAAGATCGCATCGAGCCGGTCAGGGAGCTGGTGCTCGGGCGGCATCCGAAAGGGGATGCCTGCGTCCCTGATCTTGCGCTTGGCCCTGACCAGGCGCTGCGCCATCGTCGGCTCGGGAACCAGGAACGCCTCGGCGATCTCCTTCGTGCTGAGACCTCCCAGCGAGCGGAGCGTGAGCGCCACCTGTGCCTCGAGGGAAAGCGCAGGGTGACAGCACATGAACATCAGCTCGAGGCGCTCGTCCGGGAACGTGTCGTGATCCTCCCTGTGTGCTCCCTGCTGAAGGGCTACCAGCTCCGCGGCCGCCTGAGCCTCACGCCTCGATGCGCGTTCGGCTCGCCTGATGCGGTCGATCGCTTTCCGCCTCGCCGTCGTCGTGAGCCACGCCCCTGGCCTGTCCGGCAGGCCTGTGGTAGGCCAGGCGCGAAGCGCCGCCTCGAGCGCGTCCTGGAGGGCCTCTTCTGCCAGTTCGAAGTCCCCTGTGGTGTGGACGAGGCTGGCCAGGACCGCGGCGGACTCCGTGCGGACGACCGTCTCGATGTCCAGGCGGCCGTCCGTCAACGGCTACTCGAACTCGATGATGGGACGCACCTCGATCGAGCCGTGCTTGGCGCGCGGAATCCCGGCTGCTGCTTCGATGGCACCGTCGAGGTCTGCGCACTCGACGAGGTAGAAGCCTCCCAGCTGCTCTTTGGTCTCAGCAAACGGTCCGTCCGTCGTGAGCGTCTCGCCATCCCTGACCCGCACCGTCGTGGCCGTTGGCGTGGGCATGAGCGCCTCACCTCCGAGGTTGATGCCCTGGGCGGAGATGGCGTTGGTGTACTCGTAGTAGTCCTTCATGACCTGCTCGGCCTCGGGGGTCCCCTCCTGGGGCTCGTTGGCCTCTTGCGTGTAGATCAAGAGGGCGTATTTCATGGTGGTCTCCTTTCGAGCGGTGACCTCCACCGCCTTCGCCCTACCGACGCCGGAACCTACCCGAAGTCGACAGGGTCCTGATCCGGTTTCCTGTCAATCGAAGCGTCGGAATGCGGTGCCTCCATTGACACGAACGCGAGGCGTAGGTGGCTGACTAGTCATTTCGCGCACGAGACTTTCACTCTGGACAGACGGCTCGGCATCGTTAGGGTGTCTGGCGGAGGGGCAGGGGTATTCCGCGGAGGCCTTGTGCCCGTCTTTGAAGGAGACATGAAATTGGAGTCCGATCCGGGCTCCTCGATGGCGTCGGTACTCACGGTCGACGACAACCGCCTGTCCCTGACCGTGAGCGGCCAACCCCTCGGCGAGTGGGAACTAGACGTGCTCGCTTTCAGCAGGCAGAACGGCGCGATGCGCATCGAAGTCGACGACGAGGCCGTCTTCTTCTCGACCGCCCACATGGACCGGCTCGAAGAAGCCGTGGGCCTGTCCGAGCCTGACGCAGCCGAGACCACGAAGAGGACGCGCCGATCGAGGGGTCGCCACGGCTCGAAGCCCGAGCGTCGGAGGCCCAAGCTGAGCGACGTTCCTCTGAAGTTCAGGCTGGGAGGACTGGCGGTGTTGGTCCTCTTTGGCATGGCCCTCGTTGTCCCCTCGTTGCTGGTGATGCTGCTTGGCATCGTGGGCTCGGTGGGACTCCTGCTGGCGCTCACCGCTCTGATGGAGCCGACGGTGGCCGCACGGTTGCCTGCGGGTGTGACCCCACAACGGCTCGTCTACGTGGGTTTGGGCCTGATGCTGGCCGCGCTGGCAGTCGCTGCGGTCACCTGACCAACCCTCCTCGGCGTCGGTGTCGTCACCTGCGCTGCTGCCGTTCCTCTAGCCGCGCCCCGTTCGATCGAGCCGCCGGCTTCGCTAGTCCCGCATCAGCCAGGCGAAGACTTCCTTGTCGTGGTCGATGTAGTGGTCCCCGCTCACATCCACCGCCACCCTATCGATCGTCCCGCCCGTGAACTCGAACGGCGCCGAGTAGTCGGGAGACACGGGTGAGGCACTGTCACGGCCAACACACAGCCCGTCGCCGGTCAGCGAGAAATTCCCCGGCTGCGTCATGATCTCGGCTTTGCCGACGGGTTCGGTGTCGACATAGAGCGTGAGTGTGCCCAGAGCGCTGTGGGTCTCTGGGTCGTCGCCCGTCTTGGCGAACTCCGCAACGAACAGGTGCTTGCCAGTCGGGACTTCCCAGTCAGACGTCACCTTCTGGTGCTTCTCGCCCAACCAGTTGTAGTGGTAGTGCAGCCGACCCTCCTCGATGTAGAGCGCATGCCCTCCTGCCGCCCCCCCATGCGCGAACAGGACCCCGTGGGCCTTCGAGGATTCGAGCGTCACCCCGGCCGCGATCGTGTACGACCGCCTCCGAATGTTTACCGCCACCGACTCAGGAACGTCGGCAGTGCCCGGGTAGTAGATGTACCGGCTCCTCGGCTGGCTCGGCTGCGGCCTCGGCGACGTGAGGATCTCCATGGCCGTGCGGTCGTCGAGCGGCAGACCCTTGAGAATGCCCGCGTAGTAGAACCACAGGTCCTCGAGCTCCGCAAGCACGTCAGGGTGCTCCTCGGCGACGTTGTGACTCTGGGCCCTGTCCTCAGCCAGGTTGTAGAGCTCCCACTCATCTGCCTCGAAGTTGCCCCAGCCCGAGATCGGAGGATGCACGGTGTTGGCGAGCCATCCCTGGTGGTACATGGCCCGCTGCCCGAGCATCGAGTAGAACTGGCTCTCCCTTCCCGCCGCGTTGGGATCCGCGATCGTGGCCTTGAATGACTCGCCTTCGACGGCACTCTGCGGGTAGCCCTTCAAGATGTCTGGCGGCTCCACATCGATCAGGTCATACAGGGTGGGAACGATGTCGACAGCGTGGAGGTACTGGCCGCGCACCTCACCTCGGGCTGCGATACGGCCGGGCCACGCCACGATGAGTGGATCCGCGGTGCCTCCTTCATAGCCCGAGAACCGCTTCCAGTACGGAAACGGGGTGTCGAAGGCCCAAGCCCATCCCGTGTTGTAGTGGTTGTACGACTTCGGGCCACCGAGCTCGTCCAGATGCCTGAGGTTCTCCTCGACGGTGTCCGGCACGTTGTTGAAGAACTTGTTCTCGTTGAACGAGCCGCTGGGCCCGCCTTCACCGCTCGAGCCGTTGTCCGACACCACCACGATGATGGTGTTTTCGAGCTGGCCTGACTCCTCGAGGTAGTCGAGCAGCCTGCCGATCTGATGATCGGTGTAGGTCACGAAGCCCGCGAAGACCTCCGCCATCCTGATGAACAGCGTTCGCTCGTCCTCCGTCAACGAGTCCCAGGGACGAACGAAGTCGAGCTGCGGCCAGGGCTGGCCTTCGGGTCCTGTGATGCCATCTGGCTCGCCATGAGGGTTGATCGGCGAGAGCTCGACGTTCTCAGGCATGATCCCCATCGACTTCTGACGGGCCAGGATCTCCTCACGGATGGCCTCGTAGCCTTGATCGAACCGGCCCCGATACCGATCTGCCCACTCCTTGAACACGTGGTGAGGTGCATGGGCGCAGCCTGGGCAGAAGTACATGAACCACGGCTTGTCAGGCGCCACGGTCTTCGAGTCTCGGATGAAGCGAATGGCCTTGTCAGCGAGATCCGCAGACAGGTGGTACCCGTCCTCGGGGCTGGCAGGGGAGTCGATAGGGTGGCTGTCGTACACGAGGTCGGGGTACCACTGGTTGGTCTCCCCTCCCAAGAACCCGTAGAACCGCTCGAAGCCCCGCCCCAGAGGCCAGCGTCCCTTCCAGGAGGACAGGTCGGTCTCCTCGCCCGGAGTGAGGTGCCACTTGCCGATGGCGTACGTGTTCCACCCCCGCTCGTTGAGGACCTCGGAGATCATGCCGTTCTCGAACGGGATCCTGGCCGAGAAGCCTGGGAACCCTGCAGACGCTTCCGTGATGCATGCCATGTTGTTGGACGTGGCATTGCGGCCTGTGAGCAGGCTCGAGCGGGTAGGCGAGCAGAGCGCCGTGGTGTGGAAGTTCGAGTACCGGATGCCAGACTCGGCGATCCGCTGCATGCTTGGGGTCTCGATCGGGCCTCCGAACGGCTCCAGTGCCCCGAAGCCGACGTCGTCCCACACGATCATGAGGATGTTGGGCGCCCCCTCCGGAGCTTGCGGCTGGAGGTACGGATCCCAGTCAGGGACTGAGTCCCTGATGTCTATGTTGACGGTTCCCTTGAACTCCTCGGCCATCGCTCCCCCTCCGGCTCGCCCGGGACTATAGACCCCCCGTTTCCTGTCAATCGCGGCAGCGGTTTCCGACGCTTCCATTGACACGAACAAAGAAGAGAGGGCTGGCCAGACCACGCTCATGCGGGGAGAATCGAACTCCATGGAGCGCTACGACGTCGTCGTGGTTGGCGGAGGTTTCGGAGGGGCCCTGTGTGCCCAACGTCTCGAGAGGCTTCTGGCAGGAACGACCAGACGGGTTCTGCTCGTGGCACCCGACAACTTCATGCTGTTCTCGCCTCTCCTCGCCGAGGCGGCTTCCGGCACGATCGAGCCCCGCCACGCCGTGATTCCCCTCCGGGAGCTGCTGCGGCGCACGAGGCTGCTCATCGGGATGGTCCACGACTTGGACATCACGTCCCGCACGATGTCGGTCAGAGACGTGAATGGAGAGCTCCACGAGATCGCCTTCGACGTCGCCGTGCTCGCACCAGGGTCTGTCCCGGTAGTGGCCCCCATCCCAGGCCTCGCGGACCAGGCCGTCGGCTTCAAGACCCTCGCCGATGCCATCTGGCTCAGGAACCGTGTGCTGCGTCAGCTCGACGCCGCCGAGGCGACGACGGACGCTGTGAGCAGGCGTGAGCTGCTGACGTTCACGTTCGTCGGGGGCGGCTACGCGGGGGTCGAGGCCCTCGCCGAGCTCGAGTCTCTGACCAGGGATGCCCTGCGCCGCTATCCCGGTCTCATTCCGGACGACTTCCGTTGGGTCCTGGTCGAAGCGGCCGACTCGCTGCTGCCCGGCCTCCATCCCAAGCTTGCCGCGTTCACCACCCGGGTACTGAGCAAGCGGGGCGTCGAAGTGCGCCATACCACCCGTCTCGAGAGCTGCGAAGGCGGGATCGTCGTCCTTTCCGACCCATCCGTCGAGCCTTATCCATCTGGGACGATCGTCTGGACGGCGGGCCAACGCCCTTCTCCCCTGGCAGTTCGGTGGAACCTGCCGGCCGACGACCACGGTTTCGTGCCGGTCGACGACCGGATGCAGGTCGAAGGCCACCCCGAGCTCTTCGCGGTCGGGGACTTCGCTGCGGTTCCCGACCCAGAGGGGGGCACCTCACCGAACACGGCCCAGCATGCCCTTCGACAGGGCAGGGTGGCGGCGGCCAACGCGGCGGCCCGTCTGGGCATCGGCCGGGGAGCCCGGTACACCTACCGAAACCGAGGCCTTGCCGTCACACTTGGCAAGTGGCAAGGCACCGCCCAGGTGCGCCGCTTCACGTTCACGGGGGTGCTCGCCTGGTGGATGGGCCGCTCCTACCACCTTCTGATGATGCCAGGGCTGGCCAGGAAGCTCAGAGTCGTCAGCGACTGGACACTGAGCCTGCTCTTTCCCCGTGACGTCTCCCAGCTCGGACAGCTCGGCACCCCGACCCCCCTGTCCGATTGAGTGGCCTCAGGGCGCAACGCACCGCCAGGTGAGCAACTCGGCGTCGCTCTCCTTGCACGCCCCGATCTCGGCCTCAGGCTGCCTTCAGCTCGGTCACAGGGAGCTCGGCTGCTCCCTGCCGCTTCGCCCCGAAGACGAAGTACGCAATCGGGCCTATGAAGTTGACGAATGACAAGCCGGTCCACAGCTTCCTGCCGCCGCGTATCTGGTCGGCTGGCCGGTGCCAGATGTCCCACAGTGCTGCTCCGAGCAGCGCCAACTGGGCGGTGACTCCGAAGATCGCCAGCACCTTCTGACCGATACTCATGTCGGACCAGCGCTTCTTCTTGTTGTCCTCCATGACCACCTCTCCTCCCGCGGATTGTACCGACGTTTCGAAGCGCTTCCGACGTCGGCGTGCCTCTGCCGTCTGGGCCAGCCCGTCTCGTGCTGGGCAGAGGAGACCGGCAGCCGGCAGACGCGGGCTAGCCCTTCGGTGCGAAACCGAAATGCCGCCCGGTCTGAAGCGAAGCTCCCCCGAGAATGTCCCGGCAGGCTTCGAAGGGCGGAATCGTGAGAACGGTGATAGGTGTTGCGATGTTCGCGGCGCTCCTGGTTCACGCTCCAGTGGGCGATGAGATGTCGGTGTTCGACCCTCCTCGCTTCGCGGAGGCGGATATGCCCTTCCACGTGGTCGATGCGTGGGAACCGGCGGGCAGCAGCCCCCGGTTCGGCTTGGACGTAGACGGCAGGACCGTGGGCCCTGCCCGCACAGACACCACTATCGGAGACTGCACGACGGGCCCATGCAGGTTCATCAGGACGTACTTCGACTTCCCTGCCGGTCTCCCCGAGGGCGACCACCGATTCACGGCGCAGTGGCCGGTCGGCTGTCCCGCAGGCTGGTGCGACACCGTCCGGCTGGCCGCTCAGAGGACCTGGGTCACCGGTTTCTCCGGCTGAAGGATCGGGCTTCGGAGAGGCTTCGCCTGGCGAGAGGTCAGATCGTGGCCGGCCTGAGACGAGCAGCGTGCTCAGCGCGCGGAGATGTAGTCCTCCAGAAACTTGATCTGGAAGGTCTGCTCGCGAGTCTTGAACTTGATCAAGTCCCCCACAGACACGAGGCCTGCCAGCCTTCCCTCTCGCACAACGGGTAGATGCCGGATTCTGCGATCGGTCATCATCGCCAGCGCCTCGTCGATCTCGGCAGTCGGCTCGACGACGATGACAGGACTGCTCATGATCTCCTGCACTCGTGTGGTCTTGGACGTCCGACCCTCGAGGGCGATCTTCCTCAGGTAGTCGCGCTCGCTGATGATCCCAACGATGCTCTCTCCGCGCATGACCAACAGCGAACCGCAGTTGGCGTCCACCATGCGCCTGATCGCTTCGAACACGGTGGCGTCCGGGTCGATGGAGAGGACTTCTTCACCCTTGCCGGCGAGAACCTCCTCGATGGTGGCCATGTGCACCTCCACAGGCTCCTCGGCCGATCGTACTCGGACGGCCTGCCTCGTGCCTGGGGCCTACCCGCTGACGGGATAACCCCACAACGCCCGCAAGGCGTCCCCGACGTCCTTCAGGACGCCTTCAGGGGCGCTCGGGGCGGCAACCGTGAGCACCAGGAGCGCCAGACCAACCAGGGCCATGAGCGCGGCCAGCTTCTTCACACGTACTGAGTCGGCCGGCCAACGCCCCTTCTGAAGGCTGTTGAGATCTCCCGGCCCGATTGCCGGGCTCCCGCCACCGGATTCGGGGACGTTCTGGAGGCGACCAAGGAAGGGACGCATGGAGAACGTCGATTTCGGTCAGCTGTTCCTACGGTTCGACGGCCGCATCAACCGAGCCAAGTTCTGGCTCGGCATCCTCATCATCTGGGTAGTGGAAGGGATCCTCGGCCAGCTCTTGGAGTTCACCTCGCCGTTGTACGGGGTGATCGCGCTGGTGCTGCTCTGGCCCAGCCTGGCTGTTGCGATCAAACGGTGGCACGACCGTGGCAAGTCAGGTTGGTGGGTGCTGATCGTGTTGATTCCGCTGATCGGCTTCATATGGGCCATCATCGAGACAGGTTTCCTCGTAGGAACCCCTGGCCCGAACCAGTACGGAGCAGATCCACTCGGCAGCGCCGCCCCAGAACCGGCCTGAGGCCTGCAGCGCCGGCCAGGGCCCGGGGTTGCGGCTACGAGGCTACGGTCGGCCAAATCTGCAGGTACCCGGGACCTGCCTAACCTGGCGCCATGGCACGTACCTACACGGCGCCGCCTGAGCTGGTGATCGAGACCGATCGTTCCTATGCGGCGACCCTGCACACCAACCACGGTGACATCGGCATTGGCT
>CAZKJJ010000040.1:0-12309 GCA_964553055.1 uncultured Acidimicrobiia bacterium | reverse complement strand
CGAGCACCCCGACGGTGACGAGGAGTCCAGCCCGCTCCAGAGCTGCCACGCCGCGCCCGGAGACCCTCGCGTCAGGGTCGAGGGCTCCGACGACGACCTTCCGGACACCAGATGACACGACCGCGTCGACGCAGGGAGGCGTGCGGCCCTCGTGCACGCAAGGCTCGAGCGTGACGTAGAGGGTGCCCCCTCTGGCTCTCTCGCCTGCTTGGTGCAGGGCGAGTCGTTCGGCGTGTGGCAAGCCCGCGCCCTCATGGGTCGCCGTGGCTGCCAGCTCACCCGAAGCGTCGAGGACGACTGCGCCCACCTTTGGGTTCGGATGAGGGCGCGTGTCGATCGCTTCCCCGATCGCCCTCTGCATCCACGTCGCGTCCACTCGGCTCCTGTTCGGGGGTGGCTCGGACGAGCGCGACTGAACCACCACCTTCTCCCATCCGGACTCTCACCGTCGGTCCGGGGATTGCACCCGGTCGGCCCCGAGGGGTTCGCGGACTGTCACCGCCGGTCGGGAATTCCACCCTGCCCCGAAAGTGGGTGTGATGCATTCTACGCGCTGGATCGAGGACGCGAAGCCCTACGTCGTGCGTCTATCGATCTCGTACGACGAGCCCGCCTTTCGCTTCGCGAACTCCTTCATCTCGACCGCGATCGCGGACGCCTCCCACTGGGAGGTGATGTTGCGGTCCAGGTTCGTGACGACGCCGATCGACATCGAGACCAGGGGAAAGGCGTGGCGCTCGCCCCTGCGATCAGTCACCTCGATGTACCCTCGCAGAGCGTCTGCGGTGTCGTAGAAGTCGAGGATGCCGTCATCGAACAAACGGATGGCTGCCTTGCAGAACTCCTCCACCTTGAGCGGGTCGACCACTGCCACGAAGTCGTCACCTCCTACGTGGCCAACGAACCCCTGCAGCCCCTCTACCTCGGCGACCGCCTCGAGCAGCACGTGTGCCGTGAACTTGATCACCTGATCCCCTCGCATGAACCCGTAGTGGTCGTTGAACGCTTTGAAGTTGTCCAGGTCGATGTGGCCGAGCCCGATCCTGTCCCCTCTCGCCAATCGCTCCTCCAGCTCTCTGGTGATGTGGAAGTTGCCTGGCAGACCTGTGAGCGGGGACACATCTCGCATCGCCTGCGTGCGGCGGAGCACCGCCTTGACCCTGGCCATGAGCTCGCCAACGTCGAACGGTTTCGTGACGTAGTCGTCAGCCCCGAGCTCGAGCCCTGCCACCCTGTCGTCTGGAAGGGCACGGGCAGTCAGCAGGATGACGGACGTGCTCGCCGCGCCTGGGTGAGCACGCATTCTCCGGAGAGCGGACAGACCGTCCATCTCGGGCATCATGATGTCCAGCAGGACGAGGTCCGGTGGGTCCTCCATCACCTTGGCGAGAGCCTCGCGGCCGTCCGCGGCGGTCTCCACCTCGAAGCCCTCCAACTCGAGGTTCACACGCACGAACTGGACGATGTCGGGATCGTCGTCCGCGATCAGGATCCGTTCTGCCATGGCTCGTCTGCTGCTGCTCTGAGGCGTCGTACTGCGTCGACGGGATCGGCGTCGCCGAAGATCGCCGTCCCTGCTACCAGGATGTTCGCCCCAGCCTCCCTGGCGAGGGGTGCCGTCTGTGGTGTGACGCCGCCGTCCACCTGTATATCGACCGCCAGGCCATCCCGCTCAACTCTTTCCCTGGCCTGGCGAATCTTCGGCAGCACCTCCTGTCGAAACGGCTGGCCGCCGAAGCCGGGGTTCACCGACATCACGAGCAACAAGTCACACAGCTCCAGGAACGGTTCTGCTGCCTCGAACGGCACGGCAGGACTGAGGACCAAGCCGAAATCCATTCCCGCTTCGCGAGCGCGGGATGCGACCTCTGTTGGATCGGGGAAGATCTCCAGATGGACAGACACGAGGTTGGCTCCCGCCTTCGCGAGCTCCTCGAAGTACGCGTCCGGATTCGTCATCATCAGGTGACAGTCGAAGTACAGCTCGGTGGCAGCCCGGAGTGAGGAGATGACAGGCAGCCCGAAGCTCAGATTGTGGACGAAGTGCCCGTCCATCACGTCGACGTGCAGGAGATCGACGAACGCCTCGACCAGGGCTACCTGATCTGCGAGATGGCCAAAATCGGCCGCGAGGATCGAAGGGGCGATACGGAGAGGATGCAACGAGGCGATCCTACCCCAGCCTCATGATGCCGTCGCGGTCTAGGAGAGCCGCCCGAGCTCTCCCCTCCTGCCACGCGCCCAATCCACGCCCCGCATGCTTCTGCCACCAGCGGGCTGCACGTGGAGCAGCTCCACCGTTTCGCCACCCACCCCGACCAGGAGCCTGTCTTCGACGACGGCAAGCCCTCCTGGCCGGAGTGAAGAAGAAGAAGAAGAAGCACCATGGGCCGCCTGCCACACCTTGAGCCGATCACCACGCCAGTAGACAAAGGCGCCAGGTCGGGGATTGAAGGCTCGAACCGCTCTGAGGAACAGCGTGGGGTCTTCGAAGCTGAGCCTGGCATCGCCTGGTTCGGTCTTCTTGGCATAGCTGGCCCCGGGACCCTGTGCGACGGTCCCCAGGTCACCTGCCACGTACGGAGCCAAGACGTCGCTCAGCAGGCTTGCCGCCGACAGTGCCAGCTGGTCTTCGACCTCTCCCGCGGTGTCGTGTGGCTCGATGGAGAGCGTCGTCTTGGCGAGCACGGGCCCGGTGTCCAGGCCCTCGTCCATCCGGATGATCGTCACGCCTGTCTCGGCGTCGCCCTCCAGGATCGCCCGAACGACGGGGGCTGCGCCCCGCCAGCGAGGAAGCAACGAGAAGTGGACGTTGAGGATCCCCCGCCTTGGTATGGCGAGCACTTCCGCCGGAATGATCATGCCGAAGGCCACCAGGACGCCCACATCGAACGGCCCGCTCCCGGTCACGGCATTCACGAGCTCACCTCTCGAGGTGGGCTGGGCGAGCCGAAGTCCCAGTCCCTGGGCCGTGACCTTCACGGGCGGGGGCTCCACCCTGTGTGAGCGGCCCCGCGGCCTGTCGGGTTGCGTGATCACGAGGCCCACCTCGGTGAGGCCGGCGAGCGCCTCCAGCGAGGGGACTGCGTGGACGGGTGTGCCCAAGAAGAGAGACCGGATCACGCCGAAGGCCGAAGCCCGAGTGCCTCGTCCCTGAGCTCCTTCAGCGCCTCTTTCCTCAGACGCTTCGGAAGGCGGTCCAGCAGCAAGATCCCTTCCAGGTGGTCCACTTCGTGCTGCAGCACCCTTCCCATGAGCTCGTCGCCTTCGAATTCGACCTCTCCGCCTTCGAGGTCCAGCCCGACGACGAGCGCATAGGCAGGCCGTGTCACGGGCCAGTAGCGTTCTGGCACCGAGAGGCAACCCTCCTCGAGCTCCCACTCACCGGAGGTCTCCGCGAGTCTCGGATTGATGACCACCCTGGGCCCTGCTCCGTCCTGGGCATCGAAGACGATCACCCGCTTGGAGATGCCGATCTGAGGAGCAGCCAGGCCGACGCCCGGAGCGTCATACATCGTTTCGATCATGTCTGCTGCCAGCCGCCTCACGGAGTCGTCCACCACCCGGACCTCCTCCGCCACGATGCGCAGCACAGGGTCGCCGAAGGTCCTGATGGGGTAGATCGGCACGACGCGGGAGGATAGCCCTGAGCTACAGGTCGATCGGGTCGACGTCGATCCGGACCCGACCGCCGCCATCACGGGCACGTTGCACGATCTCTCTGAGGCGCAGCTTGGCATCCAGGAGGTCGGGGCCCTGGATGAGCCACCTGTTTCCTTCAGCCGTCGCGGCGGGTCCCAAGACCGAGCTCGTCGAGCCCGCGGCACTTCGGATCGAGTCGTCGAAACCTGCGGGCTCTCCCGAGGCCTCCACCACCATGAGCTCTCCTGAGGGTGGAAGACGCAGGGAGGCCCTCTCGGCCGCTTGCGTGCTGAGGAAGGGCAGCGGGTCACCCCGCACCAGCGTGCGTATGACCTCGTGATCCGGCCTGACAGTCTGGACCATGGCTCTTCGACCTTTGCCCCGCCCGACAGCGGAGGCGACTCGGACCAGCACACGGAGCGCGTCCTCGGCGGCGCGGTAGTTGGTCCCGAGGATCAGACCATCGGCGTCGACGACCACGGCGAGGTCGAAGCGTGGCGTCCCTGCCAGGTCGCGCTCCGTCCCGACTGTGATCCCGCTCGCTTCCGCTCCCACGAGCCGGTCAACAGCTTCCGATACCCTCCCCACGCCTGCTCCCAGCGGGAAGAAGGTCTCACCGCCGCATGCTGAGCATGGACCGAGAGGCGCACCGCACCTCCTGCAGGAAGACCCAGGATCCGGCCTTGCACCGCATACGTGACAGGTGCGAAGCTCCCGGCAGCGAGCACATCTCGAGGCTGCCGAGTATCCGTGCCGGTGGGTGAACACGAACACGCGCCTTCCCGCCGCCACCGCAGCCCGCAGAGCAGCTCTGGTGGGGCCTGCCAGGAGACTCCCGTCCGGGGGGTCATCGCCTCTGTCGACGATCTCAACCAGGGGCCAAGCCCTGACTCTGCCAGGTGCACTGACCACCGCTACCCCTGCCGCGAGTATCTCGGTCGTCGGCACCCGACCCAGGTATGCCAGCGCGAGACGCTCAACCACCGCCCGCTTGGCCGCGACGTCCCGCACGTGCAGTGTCGGCGTCTGCCGCTCCTTCATCGCCCTTCTGCCCTCTTCCACCACCACCAGCAGCGACAGATCCGCAGCAGGCCACAGCGTCACGCGAGGTGTGCCCAGCAGGAGCACCCCCGGTTGGACTGCGACCCGGGACCACACTCGCGTCGCGTCGCGTGCAGGAGTGCCAGGCCCAACCACCTCCAGACGATCGGCGATCAGCGGCGGCAGACCCTTCGCCACGACGTCCAGCTCGGCTCCGGTCGGCACGAGGACCAGGGCACTCCTGCCAGCACCCAAGACAGGCACGCACAGCTCGGCCAGGTGTGTCTCCCAGTCGCCTTCCGCCACGAGATAGTGGGGTCTCAGGTGCCGACCTGCCGCCGCCGCCACCGCCACCTCGGACAGCGCTCCTGTCGGCTGCCAGACGGCGGCCTCACCTACAGGGTCGGCAGCCGAGGCGAAGGGAAGGTTGGGAGGGGACGTTCTCCCCAACATGACGGCCAGGGGAGCGACGTAGTGCAACGCCGCCCAGCGGAGCACCTCCAGCAACCTGGTCCCGAACACCGGGAAGGCGCCCGAGGTCCCCCTGATCTCTCTCAGATTCCCAGAGGTGTCTTCACCCCTCCCCACGACAAAGCCCCGGACGACCCTCCCCCCGAGCGGGACCCTCACGATCCTGCCGACACCCACGTCCCCTGATGCCACGTAGCTGAATCCGCCGTCGAGGGCGAAGGACGGAATGTCCGGGACGACTCTGACGAGGTGCGTTCCGGTCAGAGCGCTTCGGCGGCTCGAGCGAGCTCAGGGGCTCGGGCAGTGGACTCCCACGTGAAGAGCGGATCCTCCCGGCCGAAGTGGCCGTAGTTGGAGGTCCGAACGTAGATCGGCCGCCTCAAGTCGAGCCAGTCGATGATCGCGGCCGGCCGTAGATCGAAGAAGTCTGTGAGGAGCTCCTCGAGCTTGTGAGGGTTGACGCGTTCTGTGCCGAACGTCTCGAGATGCACGGAGAAGGGATGGGCTCTTCCGATGGCGTAGGCCACCTGAAACTCGCATCGAAGGGCGAGGCCTGCGGCCACGACGCACTTCGCCACATGTCGAGCTGCATAGCTGGCGCTCCGATCGACCTTGGTGGGGTCCTTGCCCGAGAAGGCTCCTCCGCCGTGCCTGGCGGTACCTCCGTACGTGTCCATGACGACCTTTCGCCCGGTGAGGCCCGTGTCCGCGGCGGGCCCTCCCAGCTCGAAGCGCCCAGATGGATTCACGACCAGCTCGGTGTCAGGGTCGATCAGCTGATCTGCGACCGGCTTCAGGACGAGCTGGCGAAGGTCGAACTCCATCTCCCCTGTGGCGGCGGACGGGTCATGGTGGACGGAGAGGAGAATGCGGGCGAGGCGCACAGGCCGGTGATCCTCGTACTCGACCGTCACTTGGGTCTTGCCATCCGGCCTCAGGTACTCGACGGCGCCCTCCTTGCGGACAGTCGCCAGCTGCGCAGCCAGCTGGTGAGACAACTGGATGGGAAGCGGCATCAACTCGGGGGTCTCATCGACGGCGAAGCCGAACATGATGCCCTGATCCCCTGCACCCATGGCGTCGTACGCGTCCGTCGATCCTTCCCGCGCTTCGACCGAGTTACCGACTCCGTGGGCGATGTCGGGGCTCTGCGCATGCACCATGATCGACACCTCGATCTCGTCGGCTGAGAACCCGAGGTCGGGGTCGTCGTAACCGCTGGCCCTGATCGACTGTCGGGTCACAGACTCGAGATCGACCACGCCCCGAGATGTGATCTCGCCTGCGACCACCGCAGTCCCCGTGGTCACGAGAGCTTCGCATGCGACGCGGCTCTGTGGGTCCTGCTCCAGCATCGCATCGAGCACCGCGTCCGAGATCCGATCGGCGACCTTGTCGGGGTGACCCTCCGTCACGCTCTCGGATGTGAAGAGGGTGCGACGCATCCAGCGAGTATAGAAACCCGGTCTTCAGGCGATCAGCCGTCGATCTCTGCCGTGATTCGGTCGAGGAGCCTGCGGGCGACCTCACGCTTCGGGAGGAGGGGCCACTGCTCGCTGTCGCCGTCCTCGCCGAAGACGACCACTTGGTTGGTCGTCGTCCCGAACCCGGAACCCTCGGCAGTCACGTCGTTGGCCACCAACAGCTGAACTCCCTTGCTCCGGGCCTTCTCCGCCGCTTGGGAAGGAGGCCCGGTCTCTGCCGCGAAGCCGACGACGTACGAGTCTGGGGCCCGCTCGCGTACGCCCGCGAGGATGTCTGGGGTGGGCTCCAGGATCAGCTCAGGGGGCCCTGCCTCGCGCCGCAACTTCACGCCGTGGGGAGCCTTGGGCCTGAAGTCCGCCACCGCCGCTGTCATCACGACGACGTCCTGACTGTGACATCGTGACCAGACCTCATCTGCCATCTCAGCAGCGCTCTCCACGTGCACGGTCTCCACGCCGGCAACCGGGGACCCTTCCGCCGTTGTGATCAACACCACGTCCGCACCCCTCGCGGCTGCTTCCTCCGCCACGGCATGGCCCATTCGTCCCGACGACCTGTTCCCGATGAAGCGAACCGGATCGATCGACTCGCGGGTGCCACCAGCCGTCACCAGCACGCGCCGTCCCACCATCGGTCCCTCCAGGATGCCTGCCAGCGCGGCGAGGATGTCCTCAGGCTCTGCCATCCTCCCCTCTCCCTCGTCGCCTCCCGCCAAGGGGCCGACGTCGGGGCCGACGAGGTGGCAGCCGTCTGCGGCGAGGATCGAGATGTTGCGCCCCGTTGCATGCTGTTCCCACATCTCGGTATGCATGGCAGGCGCCAGCAGGACAGGGGCTCGAGTGGCGAGATACGTCGCCGAGAGAAGATCGGCGGAGAGACCCTGTGCCAGCTTGGCGAGGGTGTTGGCAGTGGCCGGTGCGATGACGAGGGCTTCACACCAACGAGCCAGTTCGGTGTGTGGGCTCACCAGCCTCCTGTCGAAGATGCCAACGTAGGGATACTCCCCTGTCACCGCCGCGAACGACTGGCTACCGACGAACCGCCTGGCGGCCCTGGTGAGGATGACACGAACCTCGGCGCCTGAGGTGACAAGGGTCCTGGCCAGGTAGACGGACTTGTAGGCCGCGATTCCGCCTGAAACGCCGAGCAGGACCCTCCGGTCGGAGAGCACTACTCCTCGGCGTGCTCGAAGCCGACCTTGTCCTCTGAGATCTCCTCGAGAGCGATCGTCAGCGGCTTTCGACTCATCGAGTGCACCTGGGGAGGGACGTAGTGGCCGATCCCCTCGCCGAGTTGGTTGAAGTAGGCGTTGATCTGTCTGGCCCTTCGCGCCGCCACGACGACGAGCGAGAACCGGGCATCGGTCTTGGCAAGGACGTCCTCGATGGGTGGGTTGATCATGAAGGGAAACCTCGAGTCCCTTCCAGTATACGCTCGATCTCCCCCACCGTTGCCTCGACGGACTCGTTCACGACGAGGTGATCGAAAGCCTCAGGGGCGCTCTCGATCTGCTCCCTGGCGATCTCGAGCCTCTGCGCGAGCTGCTGCCGCGTCGTGTCACCGCGGGATTGGAGCCTGCGTTCGAGCTCCTCGAGCGAAGGCGGCATGACGAAGATGGTCGCGGACGTCGGCATGGCGGCCTTGACCTGCAGCGCACCCTGGATCTCGATGTCCAAGAGCACGTCCTCGCCCGCCGCCAGGTGCTCGAGGACAGGAAGGCGCGGCGTTCCGTACAGATGCCCGCTGTACGAAGCCCACTCGAGCAGCTCGCCACGCTCGCGGGCCGCGCGAAACGTCGCCTCGTCCACGAAGTGGTAATGCACCCCATCTTCCTCACCTGCTCGGGGTGGACGCGTCGTCAACGACACGGAGAAGTACATCGGCCTTCGTTCGAAGAGGGCTCGGATCACCGTGCTCTTGCCAACGCCCGAAGGCCCTGATACGACGAGCAGCGTGCCTTGCTTCTTAGGCGAGCGCCTCGAGGAGGGCGGCACGTTGGCGGTCTCCGAGCCCTCGGAGTCGGCGGTTGTCTGCGATGCTCAAGTCCTCCATGATCCGCTTGCCCTTCACCTTGCCTATGCCAGGAAGTGAGGGCAGCACGGCCGAAACCTTCATTCCTGCAATGATGTCGTCCCCGTCCGCCTTGTCCAGCAGCTCCGGAAACGTGATCGCGCCTGTCTTGAGCAGCTCCTTCACCTCGGCGCGCGCCTTTCTGGCAGCGGCTGCCTTCTCCAACGCGGCAGCGCGCTGCTCGGCCGTCAGTTTTGGTGGTGCCATGGTCTCGATCCTCCTCCCCGCGGCCCCGCCGCACTCTACCAACGCTACAGGCGCCTCTCCCTCCCGAGCGCAGCTTCGTTCAGGATCGCGTTGGCGGCCTCGGCAGGATCCGATGCACCGATGATGGGACGGCCAACCACGATGTGATCGGCACCGCGCGCCATGGCTTCCGTTGGCGACGTGATGTGCACCTGATCGGCCGCGTCGGCGCCCGCGGGTCGAATCCCTGGAACGACTCGTGCCAAGTCAGGTGCCGCGTCCGCCACCACACGCAGCTGATCGCCAGAACAGATCACCCCTTCGCAACCCGCCCGTGCAGCCAGCTTGGCGAGCCTGGCTGTCTGCTTTCCCACAGAGTCGTGGACGCCCACACTCCGCAGCGTGGCCTCGGCCGTAGCGGTCATCACGGTGACACCGAGGATGCCTACCTCCCTGCCCCTCGCCCCTGAACGAAGGCCCTCGACGGCGGCTTGCAGCACCTCGGCTCCCCCTGAGGCGTGCGCGGTGACCCAGCGTGCTCCCAGCTTGCCCAGCTGCTCGGCTGCCGTCGCCACGACCGAGGGGATGTCATGCAGCTTCGCATCGACGAACACCGGCCTCTCGAGCGACGCGACGGCGGTCGTCACCAGAGGCCCCGGTCCCATGAGAAGGCCCAGCCCTATCTTGAACGCTCCGACGGCCTCCCGCAGGACCGCAGCCATGCTGAGGGCTTCCTCAGCGGATGGAAGATCGAGCGCGACGATCAGCGGATTCACGAGGAGGCCGCGCCAACGATCTCGGAGACCGACCGAACGCCATGTGCCCTGCCGTATGCGTCCAGCTCCCTACAGATTCGAAAGGCGACTTTCGGGCTCTCGAAGTGAGCTGTTCCGACGGCGACCGCACTCGCCCCTGCCAGCAGGAACTCGACGACGTCATGGCCGCTGCGAACGCCCCCACAACCGACGATGGGTAGCTCCGGGGTCGCCCTGTGCACCTCGATGACGCATCGCAAGGCGATGGGCTTGAGCGGGGGACCAGACAGTCCTCCCACGACCGCCGAGAGGACCGGAGCGCGGGTCTCGACATCGATGCCTGCCCCCCACACGGTGTTCGTCAGCACGACCCAGTCAGCTCCGGCTGCGGCAGCAGCTGAGGCGATGCCGCCGATGTCCTGGGCATTCGGGGAGAGCTTGGCTCCAATCGGCAGCTCGATGGCCGACCTGACGGCGGCCACGACCTCGAAGGAAGCATCCGCATGGAGCGCGAACAGGCCACTCCCGTCGACGTTCGGGCAGGAGAGGTTCAGCTCTATGGCCGCCAGGTCCACTGTCTGCAACGCCTTGGCGACCGTGACGTACTCCTCTGGGGACCTGCCGATGGCCGAGCCGATCACGGGTACAGGAGCCGAAGCGACCAAAGGGCCGTAGGTCTCGAGCCACTTCTCGACGCCTGGGTTCTGCACGCCGATCGCATTGAGCATTCCTGCGCCTGCGGGTGCCAGTCGCGGAGGCTCCTTTCCGTGCCACGGATCAGCGCTCACCGACTTGGCGACGGCTGCCCCGTACCGGTCGAAGGGAATCATCCCTATCTGATCCACGACCGCGCCGACCGTTCCCGATGCCGCCACCAGCGGACTCCTGAGGTCCAGTGGTCCGAGGCTGGTGGCAAGGTCTAGCTGTGCCACTGCTGAAGACTCCGCACCGCCGTGACACCAGAGCCGGCGCGCAGGCTCGCCACCAACGCCAACGCTCCCTCGATGGTCGTGACGCATGGCACCCCGAATCTGCGGGCGCCCCGCCTGATTGCCACGCCGTCGCCTCGCGCCTTTCTCCCTCTCGGCGTGTTGACGACCAGTTGGATCTCCCCCTCTGAGATCAGCCTGACGGCATGTGCTGGCCCCTCACCAACCTTGTCGACCTTCCTGCATTCGACGCCGTGATGCGCCAGGTAGCGCGCCGTGCCTGCCGTTGCCATCAGCTCGAACCCTGCCATGCCGAGGCCCTGAGCGATCGCCAGACCGCGGGGCTTGTCACGATCCGAGAACGAGAGGAAAGCCGTTCCCTTGTCTGGGATGGCTTCGCCAGCGGCCAGGAGAGCCTTGGCATAGGCGACGCCGAACGTCGTGGCTATCCCCATCACCTCGCCCGTTGCGCGCATCTCGGGTCCCAGCACGACGTCCTCCGAGGGGAAGCTCCTCCACGGAAGGACTGCTTCCTTCACCGCCATGAATCCCTCCTGGGACGACTTGCGTAGCAGCCCTTCCTCGCGGAGCTGACGGAGCGTGGCCCCCATCATCACCCGAGCCGCCAGGCCCGCCAATGGAACGCCCGTCGCCTTCGAGACGAAAGGGACCGTCCGTGAGGATCGAGGATTCGCCTCGAGGAGGAACACTTCGTCCCCTTTCACCGCGAACTGGAGGTTGATGAGGCCCCGGACCGCCAGTGCCTCCGCCAGGAGGCTCGTCGCTTGAAGCATCTCCTTTTGAGCCTCCTCCGAGATCGTGGGAGGGGGGACGACGCAGGCGGAGTCGCCCGAATGCACGCCCGCCTCCTGTACGTGCTCGAGAATGCCACCCACGAGCAGCTCACGCCCGTCGAAGACGGCGTCCACGTCGGCCTCCGTGGCCGCTTCGAGGAAACGGTCGAGCACCACAGGTGCTCCGGTCGTAGGCTCGTGGCGATCGAGGTGCTTGGCGAGCTCATCGAGTGAGTAGACGACCCTCATCGCCTGACCTCCGAGCACGAAGGACGGCCTGACGAGCAGGGGGAAACCGATACGGTCTGCCACGTCCTCCGCCTCCGTTCTCGATACCGCAGTACCGTGCGCGGGCTGTGCGATGCCGAGCTCCCTGCAGAGCTCCGAGAACCGACGCCTGTCCTCGGCCATGTCGATCGATGACGGGGGCGTGCCTGCGATGGGCACCCCTGCCGAAGCCAGACGGGCCGCCAGATTGAGCGGTGTCTGACCACCGAGCTGAACCAGCACCGCCGCGGGGCGCTCGCGTTCGATGACATCGAGCACGTCCTCGAACGTCAGGGGCTCGAAGTACAGCCGGTCGGAGGTGTCGTAGTCGGTCGAGACGGTCTCCGGATTGCAGTTGATCATCACCGTCTCGAATCCGGCCTCCCGCAGGAACTGCGATGCCTGGACGCAGCAGTAGTCGAACTCGATCCCCTGACCGATCCGATTCGGCCCCGAGCCGCAGATCACGACCCGTTGGCGGTCGCTTTCGGCGGGTGGCTGCTCGCCTTCCTCTGTGGTTCCGTAGAAGTAAGGGGTCACGGCGGCGAACTCCCCGGCACACGTGTCCACCGGGTAGTAGTTCCGCCGCTTTCCTGCTCGGAGCAGGCGAGTCCTGATGGCTGCCTCTTCGGCCCCTGTGAGGAAGGCGAGTTGGGCGTCCGAGAATCC
>CAZKJJ010000039.1:0-12341 GCA_964553055.1 uncultured Acidimicrobiia bacterium | reverse complement strand
ATGGCCGAAGAAGACCTGGAGCGGTTCGAGTCAGAGGTAGAGCTGAGGATCTACCAGGAGTACAGAGACGTTCTGCCCATGTTTCGCTACGTGGTGGAGACAGAACGGCGCTTCTATCTGGCCAACCACGTCGACGTCCAGAAGCGGTCTGACGACGGGTCCGTGTACTTCGAGCTGACCTTGGAGGACGCATGGGTATGGGACATGTACCGGCCGGCCCGTTTTCTCCAGAACGTCTCCGTCCTGACCTTCAGGGACGTGAACATCGAGGAGCTGGATCCGGGCGTCACGATCTGAGGGACCTCTGGCGCGCAGGCGAGAGGCTGGCCGCCCGCTTCCTGCAGCAGCGAGGAGGGCGGCTGCTGGCGACCAACCTGCGAGTGCAAGGCGGAGAGATCGACTTGCTGGTCGCCTTCGGCCACGAGCGAGCAGCGGTCGAAGTGAAGTCAGGCCGCTCTGATCGTTCAGACGCGTTCACTGCTGAGAAGGTGTCCCACGTTCGCGACCTGGCGGCAGCCCTGCGACCACCGGTATTCAGAGTCGACCTCGTCTCGGTGGTGTTTGGGACCACTGATGTCGTGGTGCGGTGGATCCCGCGGGCCACCTAGCCGCGTCGCTTGAGCTCCTTGAACCAACAGCCTCTGTGCCAATGGCGTCTCAGATCGGGCTCGCGGGCCGGTATCACCACCAGATGGAACGTGCCAGGCTCGATCGAGCCCCTGCATCCCGGACACACGTACCGCTTGCGCGCCGAATAGGGCTGGACAGGGAGCACCGTCTCGGTCAGCTCGGGAGAAGAGCCCACACGATCACCGCCAGCGCAGCCGCGATCGCGATCGCCACCGCGATCACATCGACAGCAGTCTTCCTGGACCTACGAAACGGGTTGAAACCAATCAGAGCGCACGTTCCTGAGGAGGTCACGGTAGCCGCCCGGGCGGTCTGCACGCGGCAGCGGAGGCGCGCCCCTCCATGTCACACGCCCGACCTACCTTCTCAGCCATGTTCTCGACGGTGCTCTCAGCCGCCATGGTCGGCATCGAGGCGACACGAGTACGGGTCGAGGCCCACGTAGGAGGGGGCAAGCCTGCGTTCTCCGTCGTTGGCCTGCCGGACACCGCCGTGCGCGAGGCGCGGGAGCGGGTACGCGCCGCGCTGGCCTCGACCGGATATTCCTTCCCCTCTCGACGAGTGACGGTGAACCTGTCGCCCGCCTACATTCCGAAGGTTGGGTCCGCCTACGACCTCCCCATCGCCCTCAGCGTCCTCGTGGCTGCAGGACACCTCAGCGTCGGTCCCTCCTCTGTGGTCGCGCTGGGCGAGTTGGCCCTCGACGGGACGCTCCGTCCGGTCAGGGGTGGCCTCTCCGCCGGTTTGGTGGCAGCCGAACGAGGCGTCCCATGTCTCCTCTCGCCGAGCTGTGCGGCCGAGGCCTGTCTCGTTCCGGGTGCCGAGGTGGTGGCCGCTCGAAGCCTCGAGGAGGTGATCGGCGTGCTGCAAGGCGCATGCAGGGGAGCGCCCCTTCCTGTACTCGAAGCCTCACCCGACGACTTCGTGCTCGATCTGGCGGAGATACGGGGCCAGCCGACGGCGCGCCGAGCCGTCGAGGTCGGAGCCGCAGGCGGCCACCACCTGCTGATGTGGGGCCCTCCCGGGGTGGGAAAGACGATGCTGGCAAGGGCGCTTCCGGGGCTGATCCCGCCACTGCCGGCGACGGCGGCCCTCGAGGTGTCCAGAGTGTGGTCGGCCGCAGGTCGGCTTCGGCTCCCCAGCCAGACGCCTCCGGTGAGGAGGCCTCATCACACCACGTCGCTTCCTGGACTGCTGGGCGGTGGGTCAGGAGTACCGACCCCAGGGGAGCTCTCGCTGGCCCACAGAGGGGTGCTGTTCCTCGACGAGCTGGCCGAATTCCCGAGGCATCTGCTCGACTCGTTGCGCCAGCCCCTCGAAGACGGTGTGGTCGTGGTCTCGCGGAAGGGAGGCACCTGCGTGTTCCCCTGTGAGGTACAACTCGTGGCGGCCACCAATCCATGCGGGTGCGGCTTCCGTGGGGACAGGACCCGACCTTGCTCCTGTTCATCATCAGCCCTCGACCGATACCACCGGCGGCTCTCGGAGCCCTTCCTCGATCGATTCGACATACGAGTGGCTGTGCCAACTCCCGACGAGGGAACCTTCTTCGGACCTCCTCCCGAGGCCAGCAGCGTGGTCAGAGATCGGATCGCGAAGGCCAGGCTCAGACAGGAGCAGAGGGGGAGCCTCAACCGGGGCCTCGAAAGGCGGGCTCTCGACAGCCTCGAGCTCACGACGGATGCCCAAGGTCTGCTGCGACGCGTGTTCGGCAACCTCGCCGGCCGCGGCTACGACAGGGTGAGGAGGGTGGCCCGCACCATCTCGGACCTCGACGCTTCTGAGGTGGTTTCGGAGCAACACGTCGCCGAGGCGCTGGCCTTCAGGTCGATGCCATGAGCGTGCAGGCGCGAACCCGGCTTGCCTACCTCGGGATGCACCCAGACAGGAAGGCCTCCCTCCTCGCCTCCCGCGGATCGCCTGAAGCGCTCCTCGATGCGGTGGTCCGGGGCTTCGTCAAGGTTCCAGAGCGAGCCAGGAAGGCAGCTGAGGTTCCGGCGGACCAGCGCCGCTCCGAGCTCGAGACGTTGGGTGTCAGGCTGCTGCTGGCGGACGACGTTGGTTTTCCTTCCTGGCTGGCTGACCTGCCAGATGCGCCGGATGCCCTGTTCTGCCTCGGCGACCCGCCTGCCGCTGCTGGTGTGGCGATCGTGGGGACCCGGCGCGCCACGCGATACGGACTCGACCTGGCCAGGGCGTTCGGAAGAGCCGCCTCGCAGGCTGGGTGGGCCGTCGTCAGTGGCCTGGCTCGGGGCGTAGACGGAGCGGCTCATCGAGGTTCCCTGGAGGGGACTGCCCCTTGTGTTGCGGTCCTCGGCTGCGGTATCGACGTCCCCTACCCCAGACAGCACCGGGAGCTTCGGGACATGATCCTGAGCGCAGGCGGCTGCATCCTGTCGGAGTATCCGCCGGGGACGCCCCCCGTGGGCTGGCGCTTCCCCCCACGGAATCGGATCATCTCGGGGCTCTCAGGTGCCGTCGTCGTCGTGGAGGCCCGTGTGGACGGCGGCGCGCTCATCACCGCCAAGAGGGCGCTCGAGCAGGGTCGCGACGTGTTCGCGGTTCCTGGTGACATCGACCGTGCCACATCCGAAGGCTGCAACCTGCTGATCAGGGACGGTGCTCATCCGGTCCTCGGTGCCGAAGACATGGTCGAGATCCTGGCACGGGCGCTGGGGCCGCCACCGCACCAGCGAAGCTCCCGGGAGGGCCACCCCCTGGTGGACCTTCTGGGCCCCGTGGGAAAGCACCCGGACGATCTGGCAGCGGAGCTCGGCTGGGAGCCGGCAGCTCTGCTGGCTGAGATCTCCAGACTGGAGGCTGCAGGGGCGGTGACGCTCGAGGGCGGACTCGTCCTGGTTCGTTGAGTAATGCAGCCGGGATGGGATGATGAAGGCATGCCTTCCACGCCGCCGGTGCCGCCTTGGGCCGTACCTGCCGTCGAGGAGTACGTGAGCCGTCTGCAGGTGGCGAAGTCGGAGCACACCGTGGCGGCGTATTCCAGGGACCTCTCCCAGTTCTTCGACTTCTGTGACCGGTGGGGCCATCGCTCGGTCGGGGACGTCGACAGGCGCACGGTGCGCCGGTACCTGGCCAACCTCGATACCAGAGGTTACGCCAGGTCGTCGATGTCCAGGAAGGCCGCCACGGTGAGGGCCTTCTATGCAGACCAGGTCATGAGAGGTCAGAGCGCCTTCAACCCGGCGGCCGGCATCGCCAGGCCTCGGCTTCCCTCACGGCTCCCTCGGGCGCTTCCGTTCCGCGACCTGTCCACGGCGCTGGAGGGCATCGCGGGTTCGGATCCCGTCTCATATCGGGACAGAGCGATGCTCGAGTTGCTCTACGGCTCAGGCCTCCGAGTCGCCGAGGCGGCCCGGCTCGCTGTTGAGGACGTGCGAGGACAGGACGTCGTACGCGTGATCGGGAAGGGCGCGCGCGAGCGCATCGTCCCCATGAGCGTGCCCTCTCAGGATGCCCTCGAACAGTACCTGCAGCACGGCCGCCCGCTGCTGGCGGTCGCCGACAGCGGGACCACGCTCTTCTTGGGGGTGAAGGGAGGGCCGTTGGGCGTGCGCGGCATCAGGAGGGTGGTCAGGCACCGAGCGGCCACCTTCCCTCATGCGCTTCGTCATTCCTTCGCTACCCACCTACTCGAAGGAGGCGCGGATCTGAGAGCCGTTCAGGAGATGCTCGGGCACATTGAACTGGCTACCACGCAGATCTACACTTCCGTGACCCGCCACCACCTCAGGTCCACCTATGACCGGAGCCATCCCCGTGCCTGACCGCCTTCCTGAAGAGCACGTCAACGACCTGTGGGCTCGCTTCAAGACCTCTGGTGAGCCGAACGCTCGCGAGGGCCTCATCCTGCACTACTCGTCGCTGGTCAAGTTCGTCGCAGGCCGCGTCGGTGTCGGCCTGCCTCGCAACGTTGATCAGGCGGACCTCGTCTCCTACGGGATATTCGGTCTGATCGACGCCATCGACAAGTTCGAGCCGGAGCGTGGCTTCAAGTTCGAGACGTACGCCATCAACCGCATCAAGGGAGCGATCCTCGACGAGCTGCGAGCGCTCGACTGGGTGCCCCGCTCGGTCAGGGCGAGAGCTCGGGAGATCGAGCGTGCCAACACGGAGCTGGAGCATCGGCTTCAGCGCTCGGTCAGCGAGGAGGAGCTCGCCGAGCACATGGCCATGCCCCTGGACGAGCTACAGGACAGCCTCGCTGAGATCGCACAGCTGGGCCTCGTCGCCCTGGACGACCTCCTTCGGTCGGGAGACCCTGACTCTGCCTCGGTGGGCGACCTGCTCGCAGACCCCAGGGGGACCAGCCCGGAGGCGGCCTACCAGGTGGAGGAGACCAAACGGGTGCTCGCCGACATCATCAACCGGCTCCCTGACCGTGAACGGCTCGTCCTCACCCTCTACTACTACGAAGGGTTGACGCTGTCCGAGATCGGCGACGTGCTCGGCGTGACCGAGTCGAGGGTCTGTCAGATCCACACCAAGTCGGTCATGAGCCTGCGAAACCGTCTGACCGAGCCCTCCATGAAGTAGCGGCGCAGGGGCCGCCTTCGATTGCGGCCAAGCGACCCTGGACCACTACCCTCAGGTCATCACACACGTCCGCTGCGGACCCTCCCCAGGTCGGAGCCCCGCTCCGTGGGAGTTGCGCTCCGAGCGCCCGGCGGGCGGAGGCACAACCGAGATCAGGAGGAATCCGTGGCCGTTGTCACGATGAAGCAGCTGCTCGAGGCAGGTGTTCACTTCTGACATCAGACGAGACGCTGGAACCCGAAGATGGCACCGTACATCTACGGTGAGCGAAACGGGATCCACATCATCGACCTGCGCCAGACCCTCGACCAGTTGGAACAAGCCTTTGTCTTCGTACGGGATCTCGTCGCGGACGGGGGCGTCGTCCTCTTCGTCGGCACGAAGACGCAAGCTGCGGCAACCGTCGCGGAGCAGGCACAGAGAGCAGGGATGCCCTTCGTCAACTTCCGGTGGTACGGAGGCATGCTCACCAACTTCACGACCATCCACCGAAGGATCTTCTACATGAAGGAGCTGCAGGGGATGGAGCAGACGGGCACGATGAACGCCCTGCCCAAGAAGGAGCGTCTGCGGCTTCGGCGAGAACTCGGGAAGCTGGAGCGGGATCTCACGGGCGTTGCCGGACTGACGAGGGTCCCTGACGCGGTGTTCATCGTCGACCTCAACACGGAGCGGATCGCTACGCGTGAGGCGGTGAGGCTCGGCATTCCGATCATCGCCCTCGCTGACACCAACGTCGACCCGGATGATGTCACACTCGTCATCCCAGGCAATGATGACGCCATACGCGCGGCACAGCTCGTCGCAGGCGTCATCTCCGATGCATGCATCGAAGGAAGGCGCCTGGCAGGACAGGAGGTGGACGAGGTTCACCAGGAGCCGGAGCCCGCTGCCTCCTTCGGGGAGGACTCGTGAGCGCCTTCACGCCCCAGGACGTTCAACGGCTCAGGCGGACGACGGGGGTCGGGATGATGGATGCGAAGCAGGCGCTCGAGGCCACCGGGGGCGATTTCGACGAGGCGGTGCTCCACCTCCGTGAGCAGGGCATCGCTCAGGCCACCAAACGGTCGGAACGAGCCGCAACCCAGGGAACCATCGGCTACTACCTACATCCGAACACCCAGTACCCCTCCACGGGCGTGCTGGTCGAGGTCTCCTCCGAGACCGACTTCGTAGCGCGCTCATCCGAGTTCCAGGAGCTAGCCCACCACTTGGCTCTCCACATCGCGGCACGCAGGCCTCGCTTTGTGACGGTGGAGGACGTGCCTGATGCCGAGCTCGACCAGGAGCGGGCGGTCATCACCAAGCAGGCGGAGAACGAAGGCAAGCCTGCCGACGTGATCCCCAAGATCGTGCAGGGCAGGCTCGAGGCGTTCTTCGAGGACCACGTCCTGTACGAGCAGACGTTCGTCAACAGCGACGTGTTCGAGGGAACGGTCGGCGAGATGGTTACGCAAACCGCAGCCAAGATGGGCGAGAATGTGGGCGTGCGGCGGTTCGCACGCCTCTCCGTGGGCGAGACCGAGGGCTGAGGAGGCGGCATGTACAGGCGAGTGCTCCTCAAGCTCTCCGGGGAGTCGTTCGCCAGCGCCGACATCGGCTACGGCATCGACCCGTCAACGGTTCAGCGGGTAGCTACCGAGCTGACCGAAGCTCATGCACTCGGCGTGGCGATCGCCTGCGTGGTCGGCGGAGGGAACATCTTCAGGGGCCTCTCACCCGCCGCGGCGGGGATGGACAGAGCCAACGCCGACTACATGGGCATGCTGGCCACCATCATGAACGGGATGGCCCTCAGAGACGCACTCGAGAACGAGAACGTCCCCACCCGGCTTCAGACTGCCCTCAGGGTGGACCAAGTCGCCGAGCCCTACATCCGGCTCAGGGCTGTCAGGCACCTCGAGAAGGGGAGGATCGTGATACTGGCAGGGGGCACCGGCAACCCCTTCTTCACCACCGATACGACGGCCGCCTTGCGAGCGGCCGAGCTCGGGGCAGACTGCCTGCTGAAGGCGACCCGAGTCGACGGCGTGTACGACTCCGACCCCGAACTGCACGCCGACGCCAAGCTGCTCGAGCACGTCACGTATCTCGACGTGATCAACCGCGACCTGAAGGTCATGGACGCGACTGCCATCACGATGTGTCGTGATCACGAGCTCCCGATCGTGGTCTTCAACCTGGCGAAGCCAGGCAACATCCTGAAGGCCGTCTCGGGCGAGCGGATCGGCACCCTCGTGGGGCATCCTCCATGATCGAGGAGATCCTGGAGGATGCCCGCCAGCACATGGACCTCGCATCCGAGCACGTACTCACCGAGTTCGCGACGGTCAGGACGGGCCGTGCCAACCCTGCGATCCTGCAGAGGATCACGGTCGAGTACTACGGCACCCAGACGCCCCTGCAACAGCTGGCGACCATGTCGGTGCCCGAGCCGCGTCTCCTGATCGTGCAGCCATACGATCGCTCCTCCATCGGCGAGATCGAGCGGGCCATCCAGTCCTCCGACCTCGGCCTCAACCCTTCGAGCGACGGCACGGTGCTCAGGATCGTGTTCCCGCCGCTCACCGAGGACCGCAGGAAGGACCTGATCCGTGTGGTGCGCAAGATGGCGGAGGACGGCCGCATCTCGGTTCGTAACATACGGAGACATTCCAAGGATCAGATCGAGGACCTCGAGATCTCTCAGGACGACATCCATCGGGCAGAGAAGGAGCTTCAGGAGATCACGGACACCGTGATATCCGGCATCGACGAGCACCTGGCCCACAAGGAGCAGGAGCTGCTGGAGGTCTGATGGCGGAAGACCGCGATCCAGACGCTGCGGACGAGAACGTGGTTCCCCTGCGGGATGAGGGACGGCACCCTTCTGAGTACCCGACCGAGGAGGTCGGCGAGCCCGATTCAGGCGAGGCGGGAGAGCAGTTCGACCTCGACTTCAGCTGGCTCGGCGAGCCCGAATCGGAGCCGGAAGCAGACGCAGAGGACTTGAGTGCCGAGGAGTACTCGAGAGCCTCCACCCGCGACTACGACGATCTGGCCAAGCTGGTGGAGGAAGCAGACGCCTCCGGGTCCACTCCACAGGCCGTCTCGGTCGTGATGCCGGGCCTCGACCACGGTGTGGTCGGTTTCGAGGACGTGACAGGAGAGGCCGAGCCCGAGGAGGGCGAGGAGCCGGAGCTGTTCACCCGTGTCGCGACCGCGGCTGCGCTCGTCGCAGTGTTCGTCGTGGCTCTCTTCATCCCCGAGCCGACTGCGTTCGCGGCCCTGGTGTTCCTGGTCTCCCTGGCGGCGCTGGCGGAGTTCTACGGAACGGTCCGCGCCTCGGGGTTCAACCCGATGGTGCTCATCGGTTTGCTGGGCTCGGCGGCGATGCTGGCAGGGGCATGGTTTGCAGGAACCGAAGGGCCATACGCGGCGGCAGGGTTCACAGCTGGCACCGTGGCGGTCCTGGCGCTGTGGTACGTGCTCACGGGCATGCATCGTCCTCTCGAGAACGGCGCCCTCACACTCCTCGGAGTCCTCTGGGTTCCCCTCATGCTGTCGTTCGCCATGCCGATCACCAACTCCCCCGACTACAGGCCACTCATCCTCTTCGTGGTGGTGGTGACCGCCACCATGGACATCAGCGCCTACTTCATCGGAAGGGGGCTCGGCCGCACGAGGCTGGCTCCCGCGCTCTCGCCCTCCAAGACGGTCGAGGGCCTGGTCGGAGGTGCCGTCGTGGCGCTTGGCGTCGGGGCAGGCCTCACGCTCTTCTCCTACTTCGACGTGCTGGAGTTGACCGAAGCGATCGGGTTGGCTGCGGTCATCCTGGTGTTCGCCCCCCTTGGTGACCTCACGGAGTCCCTGGCCAAACGCTCGCTCGGCGTCAAGGACATGGGGTCCATCCTGCCGGGACACGGAGGGCTGCTGGACAGGATCGACGGGCTGATCTTCGTGGTGCCTGCTGCCTACTACGCAATGGTGTGGATGGGCATCCTGCAGTGAATCCTCTTGTCGTCCTCGGGGCGACAGGCTCGATCGGGCGTCAAGCACTCGAGGTTGCGGACAGGCTTTCGGTGCCTGTCGCCGCACTGGCAGCCCGGCGTGGCTCAGAGCAACTGGCTGAGATCGCGCGCGCCTGGCCGGAGGCACGTGTCGGGGTCACCTCCCCGTCCGCCGACGAGCGAGATCGCCTGTCAGCCGAGTTTGGCGCGCGTGTCACGTTCGGCCCGGACGTGTTGACGGAGCTGGCGGCCATGAGCGCCACGACGGTGCTCAATGGGGTCGTCGGCGCCGTGGGCCTGAGCCCGAGCGTGGCCGCCCTCGAGGCCTCCAACCGTCTGGCCCTCGCCAACAAGGAGAGCCTTGTGGCAGGAGGACCCGTCGTGCTCGAGGCCCTGGCGAAAGGAGACGGTGAGATCATGCCTGTCGACTCCGAGCACTCGGCCCTCTTCCAGTGCCTGGTCGGCGAGTCCACCGCCTCCGTGTCCAGAGTCATACTGACTGCTTCAGGAGGCCCGTTCCTGGGGTGGCCCTCCGACGACCTCGCCAACGTCACGCCTGCCCAGGCGCTGCGGCATCCGACGTGGGAGATGGGCCCGAGAATCACGATCGACTCGGCGACCTTGATGAACAAGGGCTTCGAAGTCATCGAGGCGCACTACCTCTTCGGCCTCCCCTACGAGAAGATCGACGTCACGGTCCATCCGCAGAGCATCGTCCACGCCATCGTCGAGTTCCATGACGGCTCCCTGAAGGCCCACCTCGGTGAGCCTGACATGAGGGTTCCCATCCAGTACTCGATCACCTATCCGGAGCGGCACGAAGGGCCTCTGAGCCCATTCGACCTCATCGACCTCGACCTGAGGTTCGACCGCCCCGACCGGCACCGCTACCCGTGCTTGATGATGGCCTACGAGGCAGGAAAGGAAGGAGGGAGCGCCCCGACGGTGCTGAACGCAGCGGATGAAGTAGCTGTCGAGGCGTTCCTACGCGGAAGGCTGGGCTTCATGGGTGTGGCAGAGGTGATCGAGCGGACGCTCGGCGCCGTCGACCACCGTGAGCTGGGGAGCGTCGAGGAGGTCCTCGAGCTGGATCGGGAGGCCCGCCAGGTCGCAGGAGGCTTTCTCGGCCGAGCCTGCTAGGCCCGCTGAGGGGGTAGCGTGGAGTCGATGGATGCGGTGAAGGAATGAGCTTCCTGGGGGCCCTCGTGATGGTCGGCGGCCTGGTCTTCTTCGTGATGGTGCACGAGGCAGGGCACTTCTTCTCCGCCCGTCTCACCGGTATGAAGGTACGAGAGTTCTTCTTCGGCTTCGGGCCCAAGCTCTGGGCGACCACCCGCGGCGAGACCACATACGGCGCCAAGGCGATACCGGCGGGCGGCTACGTCCGGATCGTGGGGATGAACCCGTTCGAGCAGGTCGAAGCATCCGATCTCGGCAGGACGTATAGGGAGAAGAAGTTCTGGGAGAAGTCGGTCGTGGTGCTCTCTGGCGTGTTCCTGCACTTCGTGATGGCGTACCTGATCGTGCTGTTCGTCATCGCCTTCTTCGGCGTGCCGACGCTGCAGCCTGCGGTCAGGGACGTTGCAGAGGACAGTCCGGCGGCTGCGGCAGCCATTCAGGCGGGCGACCGGATCGTGTCCTTCGACGGGATGGCGATCGAAGACTGGGAGACACTCGTCGAGGTGATCGAGTCCCACAGTGGCGAAACGGTCAGCGTGGTCGTGGAACGGTCGGGGAGCCGGGTCGAGCTCGTGGCCCGCATAGCGGCGGAGAACCCGAACACCGGCAGGCAAGTCGGCTACTTCGGGATCGTTCCGGTGCAGGAGCGTGTGGATGTGAACGTGTTCGAAGCCGCGGGCCTGGCGGGTCGAGAGCTCGGACGGATGGTCGGGGCTGCGTATGAAGCCCTGTTCAACCTGGTTCGCCCTGACTCACTGGCCAAGCTCGCCACCGTGTTCACAGACGCAGGCGAGAGCCTGCCCGACGAGCTGCGGCCGACCAGCCCGCTTGGCATCGCACAGATCGGTGCGCAGCTCGAGGTCATCGGGCTGGAGCAGTTCCTCGTCATCATGGCATTCCTGAATGTGTTCCTGGGTGTCCTGAACGGCTTGCCGATCTATCCCCTCGATGGCGGCCACTTCGCGGTGGCCGTGTACGAGAAGGTGACACACCGGCAGGCTGACGTCCGCAAGCTGGCGCCCATCGCGGCGATGGTGGTGGTGTTGCTGGTGTTCATAGGCATGGTGGGGCTGTTTCTCGATATCGTGAAGCCGATCGATCTCGGATAGAGGCATGGACAGGAGCATGACGCGGCAGATCCGCGTCGGGACCGTACCGGTGGGAGGCGGGGCCCCCATCAGCGTCCAGTCGATGACCACGACCAAGACAGCAGACGTCGAGGCAACGCTTGCCCAGGTGTACGCCCTGCGTGGGGCAGGCGCCGACATCGTGCGTATCACCTGCAACGAGCCGGAGGCGGCGGAGGCCCTGGCGGAGATCGTGCCACGTTCCCCCGTCCCGATCGTCGCGGACATTCACTTTCAGTACCGCCTGGCGCTGGGCGCTCTCGAGGCGGGCGTGCATGCCCTTCGTCTGAACCCTGGCAACATCAGGAACGAGGCGCACATCAAGACGGTGGCCAGGGAGGCCCACTCGAGAGGCGTGCCGATCAGGGTGGGGGTCAACGCCGGGTCGCTCGACCGCGATGTGCTGGCCACGTACGGGAGGCCCACTCCGGAAGCCCTGGTCGAGTCAGCGTTGGCTGAGATCCGCTACTTGGAAGAGGTCGACTTCCGAGACATCAAGGTCTCTGTGAAGCACTCGCATGTGCCCTCGATGGTCGAGGCATACCGGCTGCTCTCGACCAAGGTGGACTACCCGCTGCACCTCGGCGTGACGGAGGCGGGGCCCCCGCAGGGAGGCCTCATCAAGAGCGTGGCGGGCGTCGCCACGCTCCTACTGGAGGGCATCGGAGACACGATCCGCTTCTCCCTCACCGCAGACCCCGTCGAGGAGGCAACGGCAGGGAGACAGCTGCTCGAGTACCTCGGCCTGCGCGAGCGAGCAAGCCTCGACCTGATCGCCTGTCCGTCGTGCGGCAGGGCCGAGATCGATGTGATCCAAGTGGCACGGTCGGCTCAGCAACGACTGGAAGAGGCGGACCTCCCG
>CAZKJJ010000038.1:0-12734 GCA_964553055.1 uncultured Acidimicrobiia bacterium | reverse complement strand
GCACCTCGCGCGCCTGGTAGCGACGAACGGGCGTCTCGGCCGCGAGATCGATGAGGCCGTCGCCGCGCTTGAGATCGAGACCCGCGAGCTCGGTGAGATCGATGAGGAACTCGCGTGCTGCGGGGTCGTCGGAGATGACTTCGACCGGGGCGAAGGGCAGGTACCAGCCCTTGTCCACACCCCAGAGGTAAGCAACCGGCAGCTGCGCGCGAATTGCCGCACGCACGGCCGCGTTGTCGGCTGCTGCCATTGCCATGGCGCGAGCCCCTTCGCGGCTGGGATCGCGGTAGTGGTAGCGGATGACGCCGCCCTCGACCTTGTCCACGCTGTCGCGGTACGGGTTGGACGAGGACGTCTTCAGCGTCAGCGCGGCCGAGAGTTCGCGCGGCTTGTGGATCCCCTGTTGCCGGCTCATGATCGCGATGGGCACACCGTCGACATCCAGCCGCTGCTCGAGCTGGCCAGACGGCACCGCCCCGCCATTCCGATCACGTAGATCGCGCAGGTGGTCGAACACGGAGAGGCGAACCCGCATCTCCCAGTCGCGATCCATGGATCCCCGCGTGTCCTGTTGACCAGTGGACCGCACGCTAGGACAGCGACGCCTCGAATGGCTTCCGTTGCTGCTGCCAGGCCATGAACAGGGCCTCGCTGAGGCCAAGGTCCACGTACCGTGCTCGCAGCGCATGGAGCCAGGGCCGGTCCTGCGGCTCCGCGGCCGCCCCGAACACCGCCAGGACGTGCGCAAGCGTTCGCGGCTGCACCGCGTCGGGCCGTGCGAGGAGGCCCGCGTACTCGCTCACGAGCGAGGCGGTCTTATCGACGCCGCCTGGGAAGATCACGAGCTGGTGGGCCAGCGAGCGGCCTTCCTCCACGCGCACGGATTCCGTGAGCATCTGGTTGCGCCAGAGCTGGTTCCAGCGCGCGTCTGTCAGTGCTTCCAGGTTCCGGGGATCGAAGGGCCCGCCCTCCTGGGTGGAGTACCGGAGGTAGGCGTCTCGACTGTCCAGGGCATAGACCTTGGGTGAGAACTGCTCGGTGAGCTTGGTCTCGATCCCGAGGATGCCGGTGCGACCATCCGTGGTCGTGTAGCGGATCGAGGCGTCGAGCCCCGTCGCGTCGCCGAGTAGGCCCGGGGAGTCCTCGATCTCCACGCTGTCTTCAGCCACGGTGGCATGGACACCCACGACGTTTCGCACCAACGCCTCCGCGAGCGCCGTTCGGGCCCGCAGCGGCACGAACAAGTTGAAGCACATCGGCTGGCTGGACAGCATGTTATGACGGCAGCGGAAGGGCTCGACCGTGCCTCCTCGGCGGATCCGCTCGTCGGCGTACGCAGCGATCTCCTCGGTGAGGAAGTTGCTGCCCGCAGCGGCATCCTCCGCTGTGAGCATGTTCCCGTAGGGCGTCGTGTGCGACGCCGCCGGACCGGTCCCCGGTGGGACGCCCAACACGAAGGCCCGGTACCAACTCTGGTGGAAGCGATGGCGCCGTGTCGCGGGCGGATCGCCCTGGGCCTGCGGTCCGATCCAACGCCAGACGTCCAACGGTCTCCCCTCCCAGCCAAGCGCCAACCCTAGGAGGTTCGAGCGCGGCAGTCCGTTCTTCCACGGCCTTGCTCATCACGCTCATCCAGGGTCGTGTCCACCGAATCGCCCCCCGCCGGGGGGACCGGGAAGGCAGTGCGCCCGTGATGTGCACGTCGCGTCAGGCGACGGCGTGGAGCTCGTTTGTGCGGGTTGCGATGTGGTTAGCGAGCCGATCGAGAGCCCGCTCGAGGTCCGCGAGGTCGCCCGTGACGTCGATGAGGTACGTGTGCAGACGCTTGCCGCTCCCCCGCACGACAACCTCGCGCGGTGGTCGGCCACCGTCAGCGAGGCAGTAGATGAGCAGCCCCTCGTCGAGTTCGAGGGCGGTGGTGTAGGCGAGGAGCTGGTAGTAGTCCGGGTTGCGGCCCAGGCCGGATTCGTTGAGCTTGTACTTCACATCGCCCACGTACACCGGGCGACCGGCACGCCGGAACTCGAGGTCGGGCTTCAGCGTGACATGACGCGCCTCGTCGAGCGGTCGACGTGGCTCGCGAACGGTGTCGAGCCGTCCTCGAAGCCGACGGGCCAGACCGTTCGCGACGAAGTCTTCGAAGAGCGCGTTCATGTCGATGAGGAACGCATTGGCGCTGGTTGCGCCGGCTTCCTGCGACAGTGTCCCGCGTTGCAGGACGATCTTGGCGAGCCGCAGGGGCGTCTCGTAGTGCTGATCGAGGCGCGTGAACGTGTGCGTATCCAGTGCGTCGGACGGAATGACAACATCGGCCACGCCGTCGAACCGCATCAGCTCGCCCATCAGCAGCTGGCGGACCGCCACGGACGCTCCTCCCCATCGCAACCCTGCTCGTACGGCGGCGCGCAGATAGCGGTTCAGTCGATTGTCGGCGGTGAAGTCCTCGAACGCACACGGCACAGGATGCGGCCGCCCCTGGCGACGGATGATCTCGGCGATGTCGATGCGTCCCCGAACGGTCGGAAGGTCGTCGGCTTCGTGTCGGTATCGCCGCATCAGCCCTGCCTCGAGGGCTTGCCGGGTGGCACGTGCAAAGAAAGCCAGGACGGCTGGGACGAGCTCCTGTTGCTGGTCGTAGGTGAACGTGGCCTGCCACCAGCGGATGTCATCGACCGCCACACCGAGGAGGTACAGCACGTTGGCGAAGCCCGCCTTTGGGCGGATGACCACGTCGACGTCCCGCGTGACGATGGTGCCCACAAGCGCACCCGCCACCACGTCGACCTGTCCCGGGTGGCCGGTTGCCTCGACTCGTAGCGCCCCGCCGGCGGCCGCGGCGAGGTTCTCCGCCATAGCGGGTGACAGCGGCACTCGTTGGCGCTCCCATTCGCGGAGCGCCAGGGTCCTACGCATGGTCTGACCCATCGGTGACATCGGTCATTGGAGCGAGCGATGCGCGGTAGCGCTGCATCACCGCGTCGTACCGATACTGAGCGATGAGCTCGTCCTGACCGAACAGCTGCTCCTCGATGTAGGGGAACACGGAGTACGTCCAGACGCGCTGGAGGCGCTCCTCATCAAGATCATCGACCATGAAGTAACTCGGGCCGATCTGCAGATGCGGGCCTTGAAGGTCCTCGCGCAAGTCTGCGTTCACGAGATCGACCAGGTCCGCAACCCAGGTCTCCAGCTCGTTGTCCTCAAGCCACTTTCTCAGCAGTCCGGCGATCTCGCCGTCGTGCGGGAAGAACGGGACGAAGTGGAACCGACGGCGCAGGGCCGCATCGATCAACGCGATCGAGCGGTCCGCCGTGTTCATGGTGCCGAGGAAGTACAGCTTCTTCGGCAGCGTGAAGGGGGTGTCGGACCGGTACTGCGTGTAGGTGGGTTCGTCGCGGTATTCGAGGAGGAAGAGCAGTTCGCCGAACACCTTCGGAAGGTTCGCGCGGTTGATCTCGTCGACGACCATCACATGCTCGGCGCCGGGTGCCGCGTCGGCTTGCTCCGCCATAGCCGCGAGCGGCCCATGGCGCAGCTCGTAGACCATCTGACCATCGTCGGTGACCCGCGGCCTGTAGCCCTCAAAGAAGTCCTCGTAGGCGTACGACGGGTGGAACTGCACGACGCGGACGCGCTGCTCGTCGTTCCCCACCAGCGCCCGCGCCAGCCGCTTGGCGAGGTAGGTCTTCCCCGTGCCAGGTGGCCCGTAGAAGATGACCTGTCGCTTCTCGCGGAGGAGCGCCACAATCTCGTTCAGGAATTCCAGCGACACGTGGAGGTCGTCGGCGGCCTCCTGGATGAGGTCAACGTCGTCGTGCTCGGCTGCTCCTTCCCAGGTCAGGCGCCAGTACAGGAACTCCCGCATGCCGTTGGGGTCGCCCGGGAAGAAGGGTTCGAGCCGTTCACGTAGCCGGTCGTTGGCTTCCACGTGTTGCGCGCCCACCGAGCCCGACGGGTTGGGGGCGGGCAGGCCGAGGAGGTCGAGGAAGGCGAGCTTGCCCATGTCTCCACGAAGCGGGAAGACGGGGATGAAGCGGTCCGGATGGACAACCGACAGCAGCTTCCAGATCACCGACTCGCCGAGCCCGCGGACCTTCAGTTCCGCTTCGTCAAGGAGGGCATCGACCCGGTCGGCGACCTCGCCGTCCCCCCACAGGAGGTAGTGGACGGCATCGGCAATCTGCTGAAGTCCGGTCGAGGTGCTCTCGCTGAGCGTCACGTTGAGGACGGACTGTGGGCCGGTGAAGCCGTACCGACGTGAATTCGCGACGGATCGGAGCGCGTCGACGTCGAACGCCTCGAACGCCTCGGGAGCGAGCGCTCGGGCGAACTCCTCGCGGTGCTCGAGCGCCTGACGGTCCTTCGGTAGCGGGTAGCCGCGCTCACGGAGGAAAGCCTCGACATCCGCGGTGAGATCGTCGTCCGTGACCGTACTCGGCGCCATGAGGCCGCCGAACTCGTTGCTCCATGCACGCAGGAGGGGTAGGAGCCGACCGACGGCTGCCGTTAGCTGATCGGCGAGCGTCACCGTTCCCAGTGCCTCGTCGGCTGGGAGCAGGTGGCCGATCATGAACTCGCTGTCGGTCACCGCCACCGTCGACGACAGCAGCTCCCGCGGGCGGTCCGTCGCGAAACGCGGCAGGATCATGGCCATGTCGTCGGGGCACCGCTCGACTGCGATCTGGGATGCCCGCTGGTTGCGGCCTTTGACGGCACCGGGGTGGATCCCCACGGCAACGCCCTCGGGCGCTACCCAGATCCGAATACTCGGCGGATGCTCGTCCCCCTCAAGTCGCCAGCTGACGAAGCCGTCGGCGCGGGACAGCCCGCGCTCATTGGTGGGCGTCCCCGACATGGCTACGTGGAGTGGCTGGTCAACGAGCGCGCTGAGTTCCTTACGCAACGCGGACCCGGCCAGCTTGAGGTCGCCGACCAGAGCCTCCGCGTTCCGCTGTGACCGCTGACGGAGCACGTCGGTCACGTCATCGGCGCGAAGAATTGCGGCGTTCTCTTCGCACCGCTCCACCAGACAGGGGTCGAGGCCGGCGAACCAGGCGTTGCGAACCCCGGCGGTCACCTCGGCAGCCCACATCGGATCGACGCTGCTGACTGCCAGCGCCCGGCGGTACTGCTCGTACCGCGACGTCACGCTGTCGCTCGAAGGCAGCCATCCATTCGCCCGGAGGAAGTCCTCGCTGGAGGCGTACAGAGGTGGAAGGCGCGGATCCTGCAAGCTCCAGAAGGCGCTCGCAGCAAGTGGGGTCATCCCTGCCGCCGGGGCACTCGAGGTACCGATCTGGCCGGCGTAGCTGGCCAAGGACTCCAGGGCCTCTTCGTCGACATCGCCGTCGAGCCGGTAGGCCCGAACGACGAGTCGTGCGGCTTCCGCAGGGTCGGGTGCCTGCTTCGCGAGGGATCCCAGATACGTCTGGTGTGCCCCCATGCGGATGTGTGGATGGACATTTCGGCTCGACCGCACCCAGGCGGCGAACGCGGCCAGATCCTCGCTGCGCTCCAACTCGTCCAGCGCTTCGCGAACGGCTTGGCGCGATTGCTCGGCCTGACGATCGTCAGCCAGGAAGGGCTGGCGACCCTCAGCTGCGAAGGCCTCGACGAGCTGGCGGATGCGTCGACTGCGGCGCTCGTCCTCGCTGGCCAACTCGATGGGACCCGCGGTCGGTTCATCTACCTCGGCCACGTCGCCACGCCAGGCGAGGAAGGCCCGGGCGTCATCATCAGACAACCGGTCGAGTGGCGCTTCATCCAAACCTTGCTGCGTCAGAACCCAGAGCAGTGATTGCCCACTCAGGCGATCGCGCACGTCGATCCCCCGTTCCGCAAGCTCGAACGCGGCCTCATCGAGCAACGCGACGAAGTGCGCGTACTCCTCTCCGTAGGAGAGCCCTCTCGGAATGCTGCGACCCAGCAAACCGAAGGCGGCCTCAACCTGCCGTGACCGGTAGATCGGATGCTGCTCTGGATTGGTCGCGAGCAGGACCGCAGACGCCAAGCTCAGGGCCGATCCTCGCGTCGCTGCCCCGTTGGCAGCGTGCTTCGCGAACTCGTCTACCCGGCCCTCGAGAGGTCCATCAGACCCCAGCAGGGCATCCAGAGCCTTCACCGCGACCTCGGGGTCGCTGACCGCCCATTTCTGGAAGGTGTCGCGAACGCGGAAGTCCACCAGGTTCACACGGCCCAGTTCATGCAGGAAGGCCTGCACCCCGTCTGCCGACAGTGGCGCCTGGAGGTGAGGACGCGCCGCTTCTGCGAAGGCAAGCTTGTAGTGGCGCTCGGACTCGTCGAACTCGTCCCATCCGAGGACGGTGGGAGCGAACTGAGCGAGTCGGTCCCAGGGCCGTCGTAAGCCAGGATCCCAAAGCCGCCGATGGGTCTCGTCGTAGAAGGAGATCGGGTGGCCCGCCTCGACCTCCAGGCTGTGGCGGATCTGCAGCAGCGCCCGGTCGACGTCATCCGTGTCGTCGGCGACGCGATCACGAATGGCAGCCACCATCGCGGCCTTGTGCTCGCGCGACACGCAGTCTTCGAAGGTCTCGGGGTGGACCATGTGCAGCAGGCCATTGAACTGTGTGTACGCGGCCTGCTGGGGAATGCCCTCGAGGAAACTCTTGAACGACCAGGGTTCGTCCAGCAGTCGCTGGCGCTCCTCCGTTGGCTGCTCCTTGAACGCGATCGCGAAGTCGATGAGCAACCAGAGCTGCTGCGGTCGGTATGTCTTGTACGCGACGCCGGTGTTCACCAAGCCATGATCGAGTGCGCTGTTGAGCTCGTCATTCAGCGACCACGGCTCGTCCATGAGCTCGGCGACCAGCGCGAGGTTGTCACGCTTCGCGCGACCGCCGATGTCACGAGCTATGAGTAGGTGGACGTAGAGCATCTCCCCGAAGAGCTGGATGACGTCGTCCGGCGCGTTCGCGAGCTGCCGCTGGAGCTTGGCGAGGAACGAGTCGCTGGACTCGTCCGGCTGCTCGGTGAAGGCCTTCCTGAGGGCATCGAGGTTGGACCGGGTCCAGATCGGCCGGCCTGAACTGAAGAGCGACGTGTCCAGCTCCAGGCACGTCCGACACCACGACGCGAGCAGCCCGTAGAGCCTCTTGTCGGCGTCACCATGGCGCTGTTCGATGGCCACCCCGTGCCCTTCTCGTTGCCTCGGTCGGACGACCTTAGGCAGATGCTCGGCAGAGGGCAGGCCGCATGCCTCCTAGCCCGTCGTCGACGGCCGGGGCGGCTCCTGTCCGACTCGCGTGTCGTCGCCGGAGGTCCTAGCGGAAGCCAGCCTCGTGTGACCCGGCGTGAGGTCAGCGACTCGCATGAGACGCATCGCTGTCCGCGCGCGATGTCCCCTGATCACCGTAGAGGAACCCTCCGGTGGGCGGTTGCTCCGGGAGGTTCATGAATGACATCGCTTGCGCCCCACCGGACACGGCTCCGTTCCCATGATGTTGATGTGGAAAGACTGCCCTCGAATCAGAACAGGACTTCGTCCTCATTGGGATCTTCGTCCAGATCGAGTCGGCGACGCTCTTCTTCAACGATCAACCGAGCCGCTTGCGTCTCGCTGATATCGAGCGCCGAGGGCGACGCGGATGCAACGGAGCTCTCTCTGACATAGGCGTCGAAAATCATTGACTTCTCGGCGAGCAGCTCGCGCATTCGCAGGTCTACACCCTCAGTAGCAAGTAGGCGATGAACGCGAACGGGACGGACTTGCCCCATCCTGTGACATCGGGCAATGGCTTGCTCCTCCGTCGAGGGCTTCCACTGCGGCTCGCAGAGAACGACCACTGATGCCGCCTGGATGTTCAGCCCTACTCCGCCAGCTTCGATCTGGCTCACGAGCACGGCTGGCTTTGGCAGCCGGGTGAACTCCTGCACGGTTGCCAAGCGGTCAGCGGCAGCCATCGAACCGGTGATGGGGCCGCACACTTCGAAACCTCGACGTCCCAAATCCACGAAGACGTCGTCCAGGACATCCCGAAAGAAGGAGAAGACGACGACCTTCCACCCTGAATCAATCGACTCCTGGACGATTTCTGCGAGCCGGTTCATCTTCGCAGATCGACGAGAGCGCACCTCCGTGAACGCGGCGCGGCGCATCGCCATGAAGTTCCGCGAACGTACGGCCTCGACATAAGCGTCGACGTCGTGTCGAGTCAGTTCGATCCAATCCTCCACTTCGATGCACTCGGGGAGTTCAGTCAACACATCGTCCTGGTTGCGTCTCAGGTAGACAGGAGCTACTTCCTCTTGAAACGCGTCGGGGCCCAGTAGTGCCGGCACAGCCGAGAGGCGTCCACTGGTCTCAGGCTGGAGATACTCCACAAGACGCCGAAACTCTTCCAACCGGTTCTCAAGTGGTGTCCCGGTCATGAACAGGACCCGGTTGGAACGTTTCGCCCACGTTCGCACAGCCGCAGAGCGCTTCGCCTGGGGATTCTTGACGTAGTGCGCCTCATCGACGACAAGGAGCGGAAGTTCGTCTTGGAGTGATGACTGTGGAAGTGAGCCGAGCGTCCCGAACGTGGTCACCGCGACGCCACCGCGCTGCTGCCAGGCGCGAAACACCCCCTGACGGTCGTAGCCATGCAACACCCACGGACGGAGACGCGAGTGCCCGTCGATCTCGTGGCGCCAGTTGTGCAACACGCTTGCGGGGCAGACGACCAGGAAGTGCCGGCGGTCCAACGCGCGCAGGTGCGACATGACGGCAAGCGCGGTGACCGTCTTCCCAAGCCCCATTTCGTCACCCAGCATGGTTCGGCGCTGAACCAAGGCGTACTTCGCTCCAAACGCCTGATACCCACGCAGGCTGACCGAGAGGTGGCTCTCATCGAGCACGTGACGCTCCACGGCGGCCACGATGTCCGCGGGGAGGTGCCCGTGAGCAGCCTCCACGTCCAGGTCAAGGTCGGCGATGTCATGGAGCACGCCGTAGACCGCCATGGGATCAGATTCAAATCGCTTCCATACCTCGCGCCGCGGCGGGTCACCGAGGGCGTTTGCCAACTGTTCCACCCGGGTGGTAACGCTCGTCGCCATCACCTCGCCCGGGACAAGGGCGAGGGCTTGGACGGCTTCTGTGGCTGCTGCCTTGTCTTCGACGGGCGTGAAGAACCACCGAAACCTTCGAGTCGCCACCTCGCTGTCCCGGACAAGGCGCCGGATCGCCCCTCTCGTCTTGTCGATGTCATCGAGCAGCTCAGGCAGCTCCTCGGTGAGTTGCAGATGGACGAACACGCTCGCCAGAAGGGCCGTCTCATCGTCTGAACGAGCGTCAGGGTCCAACCGAAAGCGGAGTCGGTCGAGGGCTGCGTCGCGGAGCTGTCGCGCCGCCCCGAGTGCATGCACGGCGGTTGTTTCGCCTACTCCGTGTATCCGACGCAGACCCGGCTCGCCCAAGTCGATTACGTCGGCGACCGTCGACACACCGCCACGTTCCATCGCTGCCACGCTGAGACGTGCGCTCGTCACCGTTCGCAGCTGCGCCAGGGGCAAAGCTCGGAGCTGATCGCGAACCATGCGGTGTCGCACCTGATCGAACAGTGCACGGATGTCGCGCTTCGAGTGACTCTCAAACGCGTGCGCCGCCTGCCAGCGGCTGGCGAGGGCCTCGACGTCGCCGATGAGCTGCCGCGTGGCTCGCCCTGGCTTCACGTCGGCCCGTTCCACCACCCAGGTGCCTCCTAATCCTGGTGTCGCTGCTTAACAACACCGCCGCCCGCGCCGAGGATACGGGGGTCCGGAATCTGCCGCGGGACTCGGCACGAGCGTTGCGGCGCCCAATGCTCCCGCGAGCATCCTCACGAGCACTACCCTCGATGCAACTGCGCGGCAGAGGGGCGGGGGACCTCGTTCATGCACAACCTCAACGACACATCGGTAGACGGGCCGACGCCCGATGCCCTGGGTCGGCTCATGGAGGCCAACGCCGCCCGCGTGGCCGCGGCCGGTCAGCGTCTCGCGGCGCGAGAAGATGCCCGGTACCACTCGTGGCTGGGAAGGCTGGCCGACTGGCACGGGCAGCTCAAGCAGTTGAACCGTGACCTCGCACACCCACCTGAGGTAATGCTCACCCTCGTCGGCGGCACGGGCGCAGGCAAGAGCACACTGATCAACGCACTCCTGGGGAGCCGACTGCTCGCAACGAGCAACAGCCGCGCGTGTACGTCGGCCGTCACGGAGATCTCGCACGCCGACACGCTGTCGGCAGAGGTCACGTTCGTGTCGGCGGAGTCGTGGCAGCAGGAGCTACAGGACTACGCAGACCTGCTGGCCGACGAGTGGGATGAACTTCCGGACGGCCAGACGCCTGCTGTGCGCGGACCCGTGGACAAGAAGCTTCGGGCGGCCTACAGCGAGGAGGCCGTTGCCCGGTTCTACGACGAGCTCGACGTTGCGTCACTTCTTCAGGACCGAGATCACCCCCTCCATCGCTACCTCGAGACCGGCCAGTACGTCCTGACCGCCGAGGATCCCAACGCGCTACGAAAGGCGCTGCGGCAGTTCGTCGCATCGACCGGCGCCTTCTGGCCCGTCGTCTCCTGTGTCCGCATCCGCGGACCGTTCCCCTTACTGCGCGACGGCGCGCACCTCGTCGACCTACCCGGCTTGAACGACCCGAACCCCGCCCGCGAGGCGGTGACTCGTAGCTACCTGACGAAGACCAACTTCGTCATGGTCGTCTACAACATGAAGCGTGCGCTGACCCGAGAGATCACGGAGACGCTGCAGGCTGATGGATTGTTTCGTCGGCTCGTACTTGAAGGACGGACCGGATCTCTCGCGTTCGTCGGGACTTCGTCGGACGCCATTGACCCGGAGGTTGACGGGGAGGAGTTCGGCGTCGATCCCGACGACGAGATCGGCGTCGCCCGCGCCCGCAATGCGGCATCCGAGCGGGTCGTCGTGGAGCAGCTCAACGAGCTCGTCGACGAACTCGAGGCGTCGTCGGACGGAAGCGAGGCCATCGCGGCCGGACGGCTGCGGGCAGGTCTTGCATCGCTCCCTCGTTTCAGCGTCTCAGCGCGTGATTACCTCCACCTCTCAAGGGTGCAGCAGCACCGCCAGTCCCTTTTCACGGACGCGTCCGACACTGGCATCCCCGCGCTTGCGGGCCACATCCAGCACACCGTCCAGCAGAACGGGCCGCTCGCTCACGCCCGCGCGATCGGGCGCCGTCACGAACTGCTGATCTCCGAGATGCAGCAGGCGCTGCGTGAGGTACAGGTCGCTCTCTCGGCGTCCGGCTCGGAGGCGCGGCAGAAGGAGGTGAGGGCCGCCGCAGCCGAAGCCACCCGATTTCTGGACGGACAGGTGAAGCTCGCGATGAAGGACCTCGAGTCCGGTATCGACAACACGGTAGATCTGTTCATCGAGCGGATGGACCGCGGGATCGAGCGGGCTCGCGGGCGACTTGGCACCGCCTCCGGAGCGTGGAGTGGCTACCACTGGGCGACCCTGCGAGCTGCGTGCCGGCACGGCGGCGTCTTCATCAGCTCATCTGCAGGTCGTGTGGACCTCACGGACGCGGTAACCGATCTCGTTTACGACGCCGTTGCGCTGGCGTTCGAAGACTTCTTCGGCGAGCGCCTGCGCAGCGCAGTGGAGAACGGGAACGCCGCACTGCAGGTGGCGGCAGCTCAGTATCGGGCAGAGCTGACGGAACGGCTATCCGTCGTCGGTGCAGCGGGTGACACGATGGCCAACCAGCGCCGAGAGCTCGAGCACGCCGTCGAACGTCACCTACAGCAAGCCTTCAAGACAGTCGTTCAGACCGCCGACGTCCGAATCGATGACGAGCGCAGCCACCTACTGGAAGACATCCGTACGCGGGTCTTGCATGCCATGCGCCCGGCCTACCAGCGGGGCGGCGCGGAGTCCGGCAGCGGCATGAAGGCACGCATCGTGGAGCACCTCCGCCAGGGCGGCGCCGCGGCACTCGGCGAGCTTGGGCCCGTCCTGACCAGCGCGTCGTCCGACTCACTGCGCGTACTGAGCCGGTGGGTGCGCGACGAGTTCGAGCGCGTCGCGGACGACGCCCGCGGCATCGCGACCCGACTCGCCGGCGCCCACCTCGACGATGCCCTGCGCCAAGACACGGAAGCGAAGCAAGAGCTCGCGGCAGAGATGAGTTCCCTCCTCGCCCAGCTGCAAGGGCCCGACATGGCGACTGCAGCAGCGTGACTCGCCGTCGCATCCCTGCCGTAGCCTCCCGCGACGCCACGCACGATCGGAGCTGGTGTGGCCGCGCTTGAGGATCTCACCCCAGACGCTCGGGTGACCGGCGTCATCCCAGATCAAGCCGTCACCGTTGTTCACGTTGAGTGGCACGGCGACGCGGCACTCACGCTGATGTACCGGACAGAGCGCGGAGATGTGGGCCAGCAGGTTCTGTACCGCGATTCCGAGCCCGGACTCGACGTGCAGAAGCGCTCTCGCCCTTGGGCGTTCGATGCAAGCGGTGACCTCTTCCGGCTCGTCTCCGAGGCACGCCGCATCCAGCTCGCATACCTGTTCGACCCGTTCCTCGCCGTAAACACGTCGAACATCCAGCCTCTCCCCCACCAGATCTCGGCCGTCTACAGCGAGATGCTCCCCCGCCAGCCGCTCCGATTCCTCCTTGCCGACGACCCCGGAGCCGGCAAGACGATCATGGCCGGCCTGTACATGAAGGAGCTGCTGGTTCGAGGTGACCTCGAACGCGGACTCATCGTTGC
>CAZKJJ010000037.1:0-12763 GCA_964553055.1 uncultured Acidimicrobiia bacterium | reverse complement strand
GGCGTAGGAGTCGAAGACCAGCTCCGTGTAGAGCTTCCTGTCGAGGCGAGCCGCCCGAAACATCTGCTGCAGTATCTGGTACCTCCGGGCACAGGAGGGTAGCCGTGTGCGTCGGTGGCCCTGGCAGGCTCCTCAGCCTGTCTGCGACGCTATCCGCCGTGCCGCCAGCCCTATCGCCAGGCGCATCGACCCGTCGGCCCTCCGGTCCCTCAGGCCTGCCCATCGGACTGCCCTGATGCCTGCTCCAACCGAGACGGTGCCTCCCTTCGACCGGTAGCCGAACTGGACATCGAAATGGCAGTGGGCGGGCTCGTTGCCCCGCGGCGGGAAAGCGTGCGTCGCAATCCCCAGCAACCCGAGAGGCTCCAAGTCCGTCAATCCCGTCTCCTCGGCGATCTCGCGCCGAGCGGCGGCCTCGAGGCTTGGATCCTCTGATTCGACATGCCCACCGGGCTGGACCCACCGGCCAAGCGTGCCGTGGAGGATGAGCAAGGCCGCGGACCCGTCAGCAGACATCACGATTCCGCTCGCGGTGATGTGTCCCGGGTACCAGTTGTCCCGTGCCAGGGCGCGGCCGCCCGCCTCGTCGACGAGAGTTCTCATGCGCTCGAGGCTCGGAGACGTCGCGGCTTCCGGCGCGGAGAGCAAGCGCAGGAGGTCGATGCGTCCGATCACACCTCGAACAGCCGCCCCTGTGGCTCGGGTCGCCGATACCGCTCGACGCCCGAGTACAGCAGGTGGTCCATGAACACCCAGCTCCTCCGATGGATGGTGGCGGGGCCCAGCGCTTGGAGGGCCGCCTTGTGGACGGGACCGGGATATCCCTTGTTGGTCTCGAAGTCGTAGGCGGGGAAGTGGATGGACTCCGATCGCATGAGGCGGTCCCTCGTCACCTTGGCCAGGATCGAAGCCGTCGATATCGAGAGGCACGTGGCATCGCCCCGTACGACTCGTCGAGTTCCGGCGAGACCTACGAAGTCCCATCTTCCGTCCAGGAGGATCCGGTCAGGCTCGACTGCCAGGCTCCGCAGAGCTCGCCTGGCTGCGAGGCGTTGAGCCTCCGACATCCCCAGCTCGTCGCACTCGGCAGGCGAAGCGTGGCCAACCGACCAGGCGGTGCACCACTCCGCCAACCGCTCGTAGAGGGCCTCTCGTTCGGCCTCGGTGAGCATCTTGGAGTCCCGCACTTTGTAGACGCGCCTTCCTCGAGGTATCACCGCGGCCCCGACCGTCAAGGGGCCTGCCCAGGCGCCTCTCCCGACTTCGTCGATGCCGACGACATGACGCCAGCCCTGCTGCCACAGGTCGCGCTCCAGCCTCAGTGAAGGAGCGGCCCCTCGAAGCGCACGCCTCAGCCTGGGGACGGTGGCCACCACGGTGGCGAGCATAGAGGCCGAGGTGCAGTCGGAAGCGGAATCCAAGCCCAGGCGTGCGATCAGGTGGTTGGATACTGCCATGAACGAGCTTTCCGCCTACGGCGACGCCATTGCGCAGATCTACGACGATTGGGTGACAGCCCGTCTTGGACCCCTCCCTGCCGCGATGATCGACCGGCTGGAGGAGCTCTCGGGCAGCGGCAGGGCTCTCGAACTCGGGATCGGGACAGGGCGAGTCGCCCTGCCGCTGGCGGAACGCGGAATCGACGTCCAGGGCATCGACTCGTCTTCGGCCATGGTGGCGAAGATGCGAGCGAAGCCCGGCGGAGATCGGATAGGGGTGGAGATGGGCAACTTCAGAGACGTCCCCTCGGAGGGCCGGTTCTCGCTCGTCTTCGTCGTCTATAACACGTTCTTCGCTCTCCTTTCCCAAGAAGACCAGGTCGCCTGTTTCTCGGCCGTCTCAGATCACCTCGAGCCAGGAGGCAGGTTCGTCATCGAGGCGTTCGTTCCCGATGTGACTCGTTTCGACAGAGGCCAGCGGCTGGCCACGCTCGCGGTAGGAGACGACTGGGTCGAGACGGAAGCGGCCGTCTTCGATCGGGCAAGCCAGCGGGTCGACGCGGGGTTGACCCGCACAGGTCCGCAGCGGGACTACTTCATACCGGTCAGCATTCGCTTCGCGTACCCGCCTGAGCTGGACCTCATGGCGAGGCTCGCCGGGCTCACTCTCGAAGAGCGGTGGGGAGATTGGGACCGCAGCGCATTCAGCTCTTCGAGCGACAAGCACGTCTCCGTGTACCGTTCAGCCCCGCGGTAACGCCTCTTCACTCCGGAGCACCTCGAGCAGCCGCTTTCCGTCTTCGGTGAGGTCTGCTCTCATCTTGCGAAAGACCATCGGCCGCAGCAACGTCAAGGCGCCTTTCGTCTCACCGATGCGCACGCTGATACCGGTCCCGTCAGCCTCCTGCCTCAGTTCGGTGGTCATCACCATCTTCCCGAGCTTGGGGATCTCCGCTCGAACCGTGTAGTAGTCGAAGGGTCGCCAGTCCAGGATCTCTTCTGTCACGGCGTCCTTGCCGTGTACGCAGTGATTGACGGTGCCAACGCCTGGCCTGCCCATCGCGTTGTCCTGATCGACCTCGAGGACGCCCCCCTGCCAGAGGGGGCGCTTGAGGGGGGATGTGAGGTATTCCCATACCACCGTTGGAGCAGCAGGGATCATGTCTTCGAAGACGAACTTGGCATCCTCGGAGCTCACGAAGAAGCGCCTTCGCTCCTGCTCGTCTCGCCACCTGGCTTCGAGGTCCGCCACGAATGCCTCGATGGTCCCGACGTCGTCGTAGTGCTCGGTATGCGGATACCCAAGCGCTGCTGGATCCAGACCGAATGATTCGACCGCGGATGAGGTCATGAGTGCGTAGCCGCGCAGGCCGAGGTCCTCGGCCACGGAGTTCTTGAGCAGGCGGTGGGCGATGATGACATCACCTCCTGTCAGCGTCTCCCTGCCCGGCGCGGACTTTCTGATGAACGATCCGTGATGAACCACGAACTTGAGGTCGAGATCCGGAATGCGGACGCATGCGTTGCACCGGCAGGAGGTGGCTGCCCCGATGTTCCTTCGCCTGGCCATGAAAGCGAAGTACGTCTCATCCACCGTGTCGAGCGCCATCGCAGGGGTAAGCCGGTCATCCAGGCCGTAGGCGAACACCGCATCGCCCTCGAGCTCGTTGACGGTGAACACCTTGCCGACGTGCTCCACCAGGGTGCCCATCAGATCCTCGAGGATGTCGTGCGCGTGCTCGAGCTCGCTTCCCATCAGGTACGACGTGTAGCCCGAGACGTCTGCCAACAAGAGGCAGCCCCGTTCGACGGGTGAGCCGTCCGGCATGGTGCCGGAGCCTAACGAGCCGTAACCCTGGTACCGTCCGCTCGATGTCAGACCCTCGAGTCGAGACGCGTGCCAGGTTGCGTAGCCGTCTGGAGGCGAAGTACCCGGATCTCAGCCTGACAGACCGACAGCTCGACAACTACCTGGATGCGCAGGAGCGGATGAAGGGACAGCCTGTCACGCGCCAGACAGATGTGGGCCCGCTCAGCATCGAGAGAGCGACCCCGGATCGGGTAGAAGACGTTCTCGACTTCTTCGACCACAGGGCGTTCGCCAACAACCCTGGTTGGGCCAGCTGCTACTGCGCCTACCACCACCTCGGGCCGAATGACGATCCGAGCTGGGACCAGCGCACGTGGCAGGAGAACAGAGACCTCCTGCGAAGCCGCCTCACGTCTGGAGCCACCAGGGCATACGTTGCCTACGACGGTGACGCGGTGGTCGGTTGGCTGAATGCCTCCAACAGGTCGGAGTTTCCTGAGCACGCCACCGGTGAGGATGATCGCGTGGCCTCGATCGTCTGCTTCACCGTTGCGCCCACCCATCGTGGCCACGCAGTAGGAAGCAAGCTGCTCGAAGCAGCGATCGATGACCTGGGCGCCGAGGGGCTCGAGAGTGCGGAGGCATACCCCGTGCCAGACCACGTCGATGATGCCAGCGCCTACCGGGGAAGGGCCAGGATGTTCCACGAGGCAGGCTTCGAGCCGGCAGGAGACGCGGCCGAGACAGTCAGGCGGCCTCTCTGACGTGACCAGGGCCTCGGCGATGCTGGTGGCGGGGCTGCTCATCGTGGCTGGCTGCTCGAGCGACGACACTGCGGGGTCCACGGTCGTCACGACTGGCGTCACCGTAGCGACGACCCCAGCCACGCCCCAGACGACCTCGCCACCGACCACGCCGCCGCAGACCACCTCGCCGCCCTCGACCACACCCCCACAGACATCTGCGCCTGAGTCGCCCGCGACGACGGAGCCGGACGAGGCAGCCACCACCGTTGCCCTCGTCGTCGGGGACTTCGGAGTGGGAACACCCTCGGAGTACCAGGTGGCGGCGGCCATGCGCCGGGCAGCCGAGGAGCGATCCGCCTCCGTGCTCATCACGACGGGTGACAACTTCTACTCGGAAGACGCCGAGGCGATCTGGCTGGAGCCCTTCGGCTGGGTGGATGAGCTGGGCCTCACCGTGTACGCCTCATGGGGTAACCACGACATCGAGACGCCAGCACGGGAGGCTCTCGTCACCGATCTGCTCGCTCCCCCTGGTCACTGGTACGAGGCCCGCGTCGGGCAGGCCAACCTGGTCGTGCTGGATGCCAACCGGCCAGGGGATGGTGGCCAGAAGGCGTGGATGACCAACCAGCTTCAGCGGTATGCGCTCCAGCAGACGATCGTCGTCTTCCACCAGCCGGCGCACAGCTGTTCGCAGCACGGGAGCACAGAAGACGTGATCGAGAGCTGGCAGTACCAGTTCGAGAGGTCAGGTGTCGACATCGTCCTCTCAGGCCACGACCACACCTACCAGCGGATCTTCCAGGGAAACGTCACCTATCTCGTGACAGGAGGCGGCGGAGCAGACCTCTACGAGGTGGGAGATTGCCCCCCTGGGACCAGTGAGCCCGTCGTCTTCAACGACACCGATCACCACTTCGCCGTGCTCGAGATCAGCAAAGGGTTGATCGCGGTCGAGGTTCTGGCGGCGGATGGATCATCGATCGACGAGTTCACGGTCGCGAATCGGGCCCCTCGATCCAGCCGGCCCGAAGGAGTTCGCTAACCCTCAGACCAGCTCGATGAGCGCCATGTCTGCTGCATCGCCCCTACGGCGACCCACCCTCACGATCCTGGTATATCCCCCAGGTCGATCGGCGTACCGAGGCGCCACCTCGTCGAAGAGCTTCGTCACGACCTCCGAGTCAGGGATCAGCTCGAGGATCTGACGACGGGCGTGGAGGTCACCCCTCCTGGCTTTGGTGATCAGGCGCTCTGCGACTGGGCGGACAGCCTTGGCCTTGGCGACGGTGGTGGTGAGACGCTCGTTCGAGATCAGCGATGCTGCGAGCCCCGCCAGCATGAGTCGCTCGTGAGAAGGTCCTGCGCCGAGGCGCGGGCCCTTTCTCGGCTGGGGCATCAGGCTTCCTCGGTATCGGTCGAGCGCCTGATGCTCAGACCGAGCTCGTCGAGCTTCCCAACCACTTCCTCCAGGCTCTTCTGCCCGAAGTTCGTGATGTTGAGCAACTCCTCCTCGGTCTTTTGGATCAGCTCACCGACCGTGTGGATCTGGGCCCGCCTGAGGCAGTTGCGGGGCCGTTCTGAGAGGTCGAGTGCCTCGATGGGCAAGTCGAGGTCTGGCGATGCCGACTCCTGGACGGTGACGTCCCCCAGCTCGAGGCCCTGGCCCTCGCCGAGCTCTGCGAACAGCCCCAGGATCTCCCGTAGCGTCTTGCCAGCGGAGGAGAGCGCTTCGCTGGGTGGTATGGAGCCGTCTGTCTCGATGTCGAGAATCAGCTTGTCGAAGTCGGTCATCTGCCCGACTTGCGTGCTCTCGACCCGATAGGCGACCTTACGGACGGGCGAGAATATGGAGTCGATGGGGAGGACGCCGATGACGTCTCCCTTCTTGTTCCTCTCAGCTGAGCGGTAGCCGACGCCCTGTTCGACCGTCATCTCCATCTCCAGCCTCCCCCCGGACGTGAGCGTGGCGAGATGGAGGTCGGGGTTGACGACCTCCACTCCCGCAGGGATCTTCAGGTCCGAGGCCTTCGCCTCGCCTGCGCCCTTGACGGAGAGATAGAGGGTTTGCGGCTCGATCTCGTCGGTCCGCACCACGAGCTGCTTCAGATTGAGGATGACATCGACGACGTCCTCAACGACGCCCTCGACGGTCGTGAACTCGTGCTGCACGCCCTCGATCTGGATGGACGTGACCGCTGCCCCGGGGATCCTCGACAGCAGCGTCCTCCGGAGTGTGTTGCCGAGTGTGTAGCCGAACCCCGGCTCGAGCGGCTCGACGACGAACCGGGAGCGGACAGCGCTTACCGACTGCTCTTCGATCTGTGGACGCTGGACGATCAACAAGATATGACCCCTTACTTCGAGTAGAGCTCGACGATCAGCTGCTCCTGGATAGGCGTGTCGATCTGGGTGCGGGAAGGCATGTCGCTCACATGGACGCTTCGATCGTCTGCGTTGACCTCGAGCCAGTCGGGCACGAGGCGGTCGCCTCCCGTGTCGAGGGCGTGCTGGACGATGATCAGCTCCTGGCTCCTCGGCCTGAGAGCCACCGTGTCGCCAACCTCGACCCTGAACGACGGGATGTCGACCTTCGATCCGTTGACGACGAAATGCCCGTGGTTGACGAGCTGTCTGGCCTGTGCCCTCGTGGCTGCCAGCCCCGCCCTGTAGACGACGTTGTCGAGACGCGTCTCCAGCTTCCTGAGGAGGTTCTCGCCTGTGATACCCCGCTCACGGGCAGCTTCCCTGTAGTAACGCCGGAACTGCCGCTCGAGGACCCCGTACATGGCTCGTAGCTTCTGCTTCTCGCGCAGCTGGATCAGATAGTCGGACTCGCGGATCCTGCCCCTGCCCGCCTCGCCTGGCGGGTACGGCCTCCTGTCCACCGCACATCGCTTGGTCTGGCACAAGGGCGTGCGAGCGCGCCGACATGCCTTGTGGACGGGCCCTGTGTAACGCGCCACTACTTGGCCCTCCGCCGCTTCGGGAGCCTGCAGCCGTTGTGAGGGATCGGCGTCACGTCGCGGATCCCAGTGATCTCCATGCCCATCGTCTGGAGGGTCCTGATCGCGGTCTCCCTCCCGGAGCCGGTGCCTGAGACGATCACGTCGAGTTTGCGCACGCCGTGCTCACCGGCCCGTCTGGCCGCCTCCTCCGCAGCCACCTGGGCTGCGTATGGCGTCGACTTGCGGGAGCCCTTGAAGCCAACCGATCCGCCTGAGGTCCAGACGATGGCGTTCCCCTCGAGGTCGGAGATCGTGATGATCGTGTTGTTGAAGCTTGCCTTGACGTGCGCGACCGCATGGTTGACGTTCCTTCGCTCACGGCGTCGCACCCGCTTCTGCTGGGTCACTTCTTCACCTTCTTCTTGCCGGCGATCGCCATGCGCCTGCCCTTTCTGGTGCGGGCATTGGTGTGTGTCCTCTGACCTCTGACCGGGAGACCTCGCCTGTGGCGTATGCCCTGGTAGGAGCCGATCTCGATCTTCCTGCGGATGTTCTGGGCTACTTCGCGCCTCAGATCACCCTCGACCTTGTAGTTCTGCTCGATGAACTGCCTGATACGCACGACGTCGTCATCGGTCAGGTTGCCCACCTTCGTCCCGGCATCGATCTCCAGAAACCCGCAGATGTCGTGGCTCCTCGATCTGCCGATCCCGTAGTGGTACGTCAGGCCGATCTCGAGCCGTTTCTCTCTCGGTAGATCCACTCCTGCTATGCGAGCCATCCCGATCACCCCTGTCGCTGCTTGTGGCGCGGGTTCGAGCAGATCACCCAGACACGCCCGTGCCTACGGATGATCCGGCACTTCTCGCACATCTTCTTCGCGGACGGACGAACTTTCACGCGTCTCCTCGGCAACGACCTCGACCAAGAGTGCGCCCATACGGGCAGGCAGAATCAGCGATCGCTCGATCCCGCACAGATTACCGGGAGTCCTCCGCCTGCACCAAATCTGTCGGATCCGACACCGCGGTGAGCACCTTGGGGCCTGCCGAGGTGACAGCCACGGTGTGCTCGAAGTGTGCGGACAGGCTGCCGTCAGCGGTTCGGACCGTCCAGCCATCGTCGTCCACCCTCGTCTCTGGTCCACCCAGGTTGAACATCGGCTCGAGGCACAGGGCCATGCCTTTGCGGATCCGCATACCGGTTCCCGGTGTGCCGTAGTTGGGGACCTGCGGCTCCTCGTGCATCTGCCTCCCGATGCCGTGTCCGACATACTCGCGCACGACACCGAAGCCTTCGGTCCTCGCGTGCTGCTCGACCGCGCTCCCGACGTCGCCGAGCCGTGCCCCTGCCGCGATCTTCGCTATCCCCGCCCACATCGCCTCCTCGGTGACCTCGAGGAGCCGCCCTACCTCAGGCGGAACTTCGCCGACGGCGAACGTGATGGCGGCATCGCCGTGCCAGCCTTCGTAGATGGCACCTGCGTCGATCGAGACGATGTCACCTTCCTTGAGCCGGTAGGAGCCCGGGATTCCGTGGACGATCACATCGTTCGGCGATGTGCAGATGTGGGCAGGGAACCCGTGGTAACCGAGGAACGAGGGCCTGCAGCCCTGGGAGCGGATGATCTCGGCAGCGACGTCATCGAGTTCCCTCATGGATACCGAGGGCTGGGCCGCTTCGCGGACAGCCTCGAGGACGGCGGCAACCGTGGCGCCGGCCACAGCCATCCGCTCGAAGTCTCGTCTGGTCTTGATGGTGATCATGATGTGACGGCCTCGATGATCCTTTGGCCTATCTCCTCGATGTCTCCTGTGCCCACGACCGTCCGAACCAAGCCTCGCTGACGGTAGAAGTCGACGAGGGGCTCGGTTTGTTCCCTGTAGACCTGTAGACGTGTGCGGATCGCGTCCTCCGAATCGTCTGGGCGCCCCCGCGCCTTCAGCCGCTCCACCAGTTGGTTCTCGGGAACCTCGAGCAGGACAACCGCATCCAGGCCTTGGGGGCCCAGCAGCTCATCGAGAGCCTCTGCTTGTCCGTGGGTCCTGGGGAATCCGTCGAGCAGAAAGCCTGCCGCAGCGTCAGGTTCGGAGAGCCGGGCCCGAAGCATCTCGATGGTGATCTCGTCTGGGACGTAGTCGCCTCTCTGCATGATCTCCGCCACCAGCTCACCAATCTCACCCGTCTGGGCCCTGAACATGTCTCCCGTCGAGACATGGGCGATGCGGAGACGCGCCGCGATCCGTTCGGCTTGCGTGCCCTTGCCCGCTCCTGGCGGGCCGATGATGAGGAGGCGCATCAGACGAGGCTCCCGCCGCGGCCCCCGTGCTGCGTCAGTTGGGCGTGAGTGGCAGGGTCGCCGAGGATGAGCAAGCGCCCCCCGAGGGCGCCCATCAGACCGAGAGCCCCTCGTGGTTGAGCCGCTCGATGACACAGCCTGACTCTCGCGTGATCACGTGAGAAACCCTTCGTAGTTCCTCATCGTGAGCTGGCTCTCGATCTGCTTCATCGTCTCGAGGGCGACACCCACGACGATCATGATCGACACGCCCGAGAACCCGATCGGGATCTGCCAGAGGGCAGCGACGATGGAGGGGAGGATGGCGAGTATGGCCAGGTAGATCGCGCCTGGGAGAGTGATGCGGTTGAGGATTCTCTCGAGGTAGCGGGACGTCTGTGGGCCTGGTCTCACGCCTGGTATGAAGCCGCCCTGTCGCTGGATGAGCTCGGCCTGCCGCACAGGGTCGAACTGGATGGCCGTGTAGAAGTACGTGAAGAACAGGATCAGCGCGAAGAGGGCGATGATGTAGAAGGTGCTGCTGGAGTTGGCGAGGCTGGTGTCGATGAAGTTCCTGATCCCCCTGAAGAAGCCGGTGTCGGAAGGGATAGCAGTCGAGATGAGGGCTGGGAAGTACATGACGCTCGTGGCGAAGATGACGGGGATCACGCCTGCGGTGTTGACCTTCAACGGGATGTAGGTGCTCTGGCCGCCCATCACGCGCCTGCCGCGGATCCGCTTGGCGAACTGAATGGGTATTCGACGTTGTCCCTGCTCGACGTAGAGGATCCCCACCACCATTGCCAGGAAGACCGCCACGAGCACGACGAAGCGGCCCGCCCGATCTGCGCCGGCTGTCGCCTGATACATCGTGGCGAAGCTCGCAGGCAGCTGGCTGATGATGCTGATGAAGATGATCAGTGACATCCCGTTCCCCACGCCGCGCTGCGTGATGAGCTCACCCAGCCACATGATCAGGGCGGTCCCCGCCGTCATCGTGATCACGATGAGCAGGATGCGTCCTGGCGTGTCGTTGGGGATGAGATCGATCCCACCGGTGAGCGGTCCCTGGAACAGAGCCGTGAACCCCGTCGACTGGAGCAGGGCGAGCAACACCGTCAGGTAGCGGGTCCACTGGGTGATGACCTTGCGGCCCGCCTCGCCCTCGTCTTGAAGCGCCTGGAGGCGTGGAATGACCACCGCCAGGAGCTGCATGATGATGCTCGCCGTGATGTACGGCATGATGCCGAGCGCGAAGATCGAGAACGACTCGAGAGCGCCCCCTGAGAAGAGGTTCAGGAGCGCCACGATGCCTGCCTGCTGCTGCGTGCTGGCCAGCAGCTCGATGCGCTCGATGTCCACGCCAGGGACTGGGATCGCTGCTCCGAGCCGGTACACGGCGAAGACGAACAGGGTGAACAGGATCTTCCTCCGGAGATCCGGGATCGTGAACATGTGCCGATAGACCGCGAGCATCAGCAGCCGCCCTCTCGAGGACTCGAGGTGCAGGGAAACTGCGCAGGGTCGACCGCGTCACGGCCACTGTGGACCGGACTCATTCGAGGTACTCGACGGTGCCCCCGGCAGCCTCGATCTTGTCGACTGCCACGGTGCTGAAGGCGTGCGCTCGCACCGTCAGCGGCTTCGCCAGATCCCCCTGTCCGAGCACCTTCACCCGTCCTCGCTTCTTGATCATTCCTCGTTCCCGCAGCTCCTCGGGGCCGACCGTGGCCTTGGCCCGAAACTCCTGCAGCCGACCGACGTTGACGAGCGCGAAGAGCTCCTTTGCCGGTCGCTTGAATCCGCGCAGCTTCGGAATCCGCTGCGTCAGGGGCGTCTGTCCTCCTTCGAACCCGAGACGCAGCTCCTCCCGGGCCTTCAGTCCCTTGGTGCCACGCCCTGCGGTCTTGCCTCTGCGGCCAGACTCTCCTCTTCCGACCCTGATCTTGCGCTTCTTCGAGCCAGGAGCCGGCTTGAGATGGTGCAGTTTCAACGGCCTCTCGGTCATATCGCTACGCCTCCACCTCGACCAGGTGCCTCACCCGCTCGACCATCCCTCGGACGGTCGGTGTGTCCTCGTGCTCGATCGTCTGGTGGAGCCTGCGCAAGCCGAGGCTCGCCACAGTGGCGCGCGTCGAGGGCTTCTGCCCGATCGGGCTCTTGACCAGCGTGACCCGAATCATGGTCTTTCTCGCCATGGCGCTACTCCGTACTCTCCGAACGCATCATCTCGGCCGAGCGGTAGGCGGCGAGCAGCGCAGGTGGCATGAAGTCCTCTGGACGCTTGCCCCTCGCCTTCGCAACGTCCTCCGGTCTGCGCTGCGCTTCGAGACCGTTCATGGTCGCCTGAGCGACGTTGATGTGGGTGGGCGAGCCGAGCGACTTGGCGAGAGCGTCCCGGATGCCTGCTGCTTCGAGTATCTGGCGCACCGCACCTCCCGCTATGACCCCTGTCCCCGGTGCTGCGGGCTTGAGCATCACGCGCGAGGCGCCGTGCCTCCCGACGACTGGATGCACCAGAGTGGAGCCTGCCATGGGAACGGTGATCATGCTCCCCCTGGCGATCTCCATCGCTTTCTGGATCGCCGAAGGGACCTCTTTGGCCTTGCCGTAGCCGATGCCCACCTTGCCGTTGCCGTCCCCGACGACGACCAACGCTGAGAACGAGAAGCGTCTCCCGCCCTTGACGACCTTGGCGACACGGTTGATGTGGATGACTCGTTCCTCGAACTGCGGAGCCTCAGAGAACGTCATGGTCAGATCCGCACTCCCCCCTCGCGCACGGCATCAGCGAGGGCTTTGACCCGCCCGTGGAAGGGGTACCCGCCACGGTCGAAGACCACCGTTGAGATGCCTGCCTCGCCGAGCCTCGAGGCGAGCAGTTTGCCTACCTCAGTCGAGGTCTCGACCGTGAGCCTCTCGGATCGCAGTGATGGCTCGAGTGAAGACGCCGCGACCAGCGTACGACCCGATCGGTCGTCGATCACCTGCGCGTAGATGTACCGATTGCTCTTGAACACCGCGAGGCGAGGACGTTGTGCCGACCCTGCAACCTTCTTCCTGACTCTGCGGTGCCTGCGCACTCGTGCTCGGGCGGTGGTCACGAGGCAACACCTGCCTTTCCTGCCTTGCGCTTGACGAACTCGTCGACGTATCTCACACCCTTCCCTTTGTAGGGCTCCGGCGGGCGAAGGCTTCGTATCCGAGCCGCCGTCTCACCGACCAGCTCCTTGTCGATTCCAGAGACGACGATCCTGGTCGGTTCCGGTACCTCGAACGTTATGCCGTTCGGCGCACTGAATCGGATGGGATGGCTGAAGCCGAGCTGCAACTCGAGATCAGAGCCCACGATGCTGCATCGGTAGCCAACGCCCACGATGGCGAGCTCCTTGGAGTACCCGACCGACACGCCATGCACCATGTTGAAGAGCAGAGCTCTGGTCAGACCGTGCAAAGCGCGACTCTCACGTTGGTCGTCTGCCCGTTCCACCCTCACGACGCCTTCGCCGACCGAGACAGTCACCTTCTCGGGCAGCTCCCTG
>CAZKJJ010000036.1:0-12831 GCA_964553055.1 uncultured Acidimicrobiia bacterium | reverse complement strand
GTATGGCAACGCGGTTGGGGTGCCGACCGTCGGAGGCGAGGTGGCCTTCGATGACTGCTACCGGCAGAACCCCCTCGTGAATGTGATGGCGCTTGGTCTCCTCCGCCGTGAAGACGTCGTTCTCTCCCAGACAGGAGGAGACGGCACGGTGGCCCTCCTCCTCGGGGCTGCGACAGGTCGGGACGGCATCGGAGGAGCCTCGATCCTCGCCTCCGCCTCATTCGAGACCGCCTCGGGTGACAAGAGGCCATCGGTGCAGGTCGGCGATCCGTTCGAGGAGAAGAAGCTGATCGAAGCCTGCCTGGAACTGTACGCCAAGGGTCTCGTCCAGGGCATACAGGATCTCGGCGCCGGCGGCCTGGCCTGCGCCTGCGCTGAGCCGACTGCCCGGTCAGAAACGGGCCTCGAGATCGACCTCGACGCGGTGCACACTCGGGAGCATGGAATGACGGCGGCCGAGTTGATGATCTCAGAGTCGCAGGAGCGGATGCTGGCCTTCGTCAGCCCAGAGGACCTCGCAGCCGCCCAACAGGTGGCCGCCCGGTGGGAGATCGACTCGTCTGTTCTTGGAACCGTCAACCACACCGGAAGGCTCACAGCCAGGCATGGCGGCCGGGCGACGCTGGACGTACCGCCTGCGTCATTGTCCGAAGGAGCGCCGTCCTACGACCGCCTCATGGAGCAGCCGGCACGCATGGACGCCCTGTGGCGAGACGAGCCGTCGAAGGGTCCTCCAGACATCGGTGAGGCTCTGCTCGCCCTCATCGATGATCCTTCCCTGGGTGATCCCTCTTGGATCTACAGCCAGTACGACCACCAGCTCTTCCTCAACACCATCGTCGAGCCGGGGCACGACGGGGCGCTCCTCCGGATCAAAGGCACCCAGAAAGGGCTCGCCGTCTCTTCAGACGGGAACGGAAGACTGTGCCAGCTCGACCCGAGAGCGGGCGCCTCTGCCCTCGTTCACGAGGCGGCTCTCAACGTGGCGGTGCTGGGGGCGAGCCCTCTCGCAGTCGTCGACAACCTGAACTTCGGCAACCCCGAGGACCCAGGGGTCATGTGGCAGTTCTCCGAGGTCATCACGGGCATCGCAGAGGCGTCCCGCGGCCTCGGGGTACCCGTCGTTGGAGGCAACGTGTCCTTCTACAACGAGACCGAGGGTGCCGGCATCTACCCGACGCCGGTGATCGGCATGTTGGGTCTGGCGGATCCCCTTCCTGACCGTCCGCCCCGCCTCGACCGAGCAGAGGACGGGATGGAGGTCTGGGAGCTCGGTCCTCCCTCCACGGATCTCGCGGCGAGCGCGTTCGACGATGTGTACCGGAGCCACCTCGGAGGCAGGCCGCAACCTCCAGTTGCCTCGGCAGGCAGAGCCGCGGTGCGCGTGGCCGTCCAGCTCGCCTCAGAAGGCGTTGCTCCGGTGTTGCACGACGTCTCGGCGGGTGGGCTCCTGGTGGCGATCGCCGAGGTCTGCATACGGTCCGGGATCGGTGCTGTCATCGCATACCACGACTGGCGGGAGCTCTTCTCGGAGGGGCCCCACCGGGCGCTCGCTTTCGTTCCTGCCGGGTCGGCCGGACGTACCATGGCGATCGCCCGCCACCACGGCCACCCTGCTCGTATGATCGGCCATCTCACAGGAGAGAGCATCGTCGTCGTCGGAGGTGACGCTGGCGACTCCAGTGTGTCTTTGGCGGAGGTGGAGACCACGTGGCGGGACGCGATTCCAAGGAGGCTGGCATCGCGATGATCGAGGGCGTAGGGGAAGCATGCGGCGTGTTCGGTGTGTACACGCCTGGTGAGGCTGCTGCGGAGCTCTGCTACTTCGGACTGTTCGCCCTTCAACACCGAGGCCAGGAGAGCGCTGGCATCGCCGTCTCCGATGGTATGACGGTCACGGTCGCCAAGAACATGGGCCTCGTCGACCAGGTCTTCGACGAGCGCGTGTTGGCAGGTCTTCAGGGCCATCTGGGCATCGGGCACACGCGGTACTCCACGATGGGCTCGAGCATGTGGGAGAACGCACAGCCTGCCTTCCGGCAGGTGGGCGACACAGGGCTGGCTCTCGCCCACAACGGAAACCTCACCAACACGTCTGAGCTGCACGCCCGATACGGCTCGACAGGAGCCAGCTCGGACTCCGAGTTGATGTGTGTCGCCATCGCCCAAGCCGTCGAGGACGGACGCTCGGACGGCAGGCAACTCGAGCGGGCCGTCGCAGCCGCTCTTCCCCAGTTCGAGGGGGCGTTCTCGCTCGCGCTCATGGACCAGGGTCATCTCATCGGTGTGCGGGATCCTCGCGGGTTCAGGCCTCTCTGCCTCGGCCGCATCGGGGTGCGCGGCTGGGTGATCGCCTCTGAGTCGTCAGCCCTCGATCTGGTAGGAGCCACGATGGTGCGTGAGATCGAAGCAGGCGAGATGGTCGTCGTGGACGCAACCGGCATACGCAGCGTCTGGCCATTCGAGAAGGCGGAGCCCGCCCTCTGTTTGTTCGAGTTCGTGTACTTCGCGAGGTCCGACTCCATCCTGTACGGCCAGAACATCCACGCCGCACGAGTTCGTATGGGCAAGACCCTGGCTATCGAGGCGCCACAGGAGGCAGACGTCGTCGTGCCCGTGCCCGAATCTGGGATCCCCGCCGCACAGGGGTTCGCGGTGCAGAGTGGGATTCCGTACGCGGACGGCCTCGTCAAGAACCGCTACGTGGGCCGCACGTTCATCGAGCCGAGCTCATCGCTCAGGGACCGGGGGATCCGCCTGAAACTGAACCCCATCCCTGCCACGTTGGCTGGCAGAAGCATCGTTCTGGTCGACGACTCCATCGTTCGTGGGACCACGACCCGAAAGCTCGTGGCCATGGTCAGGGAGGCAGGGGCGACGGAGGTCCACCTTCGGGTCTCTTCGCCTCCCTACCGGTGGCCTTGCTTCTACGGTATGGACACCTCTGACCCCGCCCAGCTTCTCGCCTCCGACATGGGCGTTGAGGAGATCGCGGCGTTTCTGGGTGTCGACTCGCTTGCCTACCTTTCGCTACAGGGATTGCTCGACGCGACGGAAGCGGAGCAGGCCGGCTTCTGCACCGCCTGCCTCTCAGGCAACTACCCCACCCCCGTTCCTCTCGAAGGTGACAAACTCCTCCTCGAGCGCCTGTGACCACCTACAGAGAGTCGGGTGTCGACGTGGGTGCCGCGGAGCGCCTTGTCACGAGCATCTCCGAGCGAGTCACCGCAACATGGGGACCCGACGTGAAGGGCCCTTTCGGCTCCTTCGCGGCAGGCGTCAGGCTTCCGCCGGACGTGAAGAGCCCCGTGATCATGATGACCATGGACGGGGTGGGGACCAAGCTCGAGTTGGCACGTCAGATCGGCGCGTTCGGCGGGGTCGGGTTCGACCTCGTCGCGATGTGCCTCGACGACCTGGCGGCTGTGGGAGCGAGGCCCATCGGCTTCTCCGACTACCTGGCCGTTGGCAGGATCGATGCCGCCCGCGACCAGACGATCATCGATTCGATAGCAGCCGCCTGCGCCGAGGCAGGCTGCCCTCTCCTGGGCGGGGAGACAGCGGAGCATCCCGGGGTACTCGAGCCTGAGCAGGTCGATCTCGCAGGAGCGGCCTTCGGGCTGTTGGAAGAAGGCGACGAGGTCCTCGGGGGGGCGATCAGGGAGGGCGATGTCATTCTGGGTCTCCACAGCCCCAACGTTCGCTCGAACGGGTACTCCCTGGTCAGAAAGGTAGTCGCTGGTCTCGATCTCAACGATCCGCTCCCTGGCATGGACCGCCCGGCCGCGGAAGTGCTGCTGGAGGCGTCGGTCATCTACGCACCTTCGGTGACCCGCGTCTTGGCTGCCGTGTCCGTCAACGGCCTGGCTCACGTCACGGGCGGGGGACTTCAGCGGGCGCTGCTGCGTATTCTGCCCGAGGGCTGCGTGGCCCGAGTCGAACAGGGAAGCTGGACGACGCCGAGCGTCTTTCGTGCGCTACAGGAGTTGGGATCCATCGACGAAGCCGAGATGAGGCGAGTGTTCAACCTTGGCGTCGGCTTCTGCATCGTGCTCCCTCCTGAGGCGGCTCCGCTGGCGCTCCGGCTGGCTGCGGAGCACGAGCCCGCAATCATCGGCGGCATCGAAGCGGGAGACAGAAGCGTCGATTTCCGCTGACGCACGGCGTGGCACAATAGGACCGCCGAGGGGAGGAGTGCGATGGACGACCTACTCACCCGACACAGCCGTGTGGTTGCTCCCGTCATAGGTTTCGAGACCGACATCTTCATCGAGCGGGCAGAAGGGCTCTGGGTCTACGACGCTGACGGAAACCGGTGGGCCGACTTCGGGTGTGGAACAGCCGTGACCAATCTGGGTCACAACCACCCTGCCCTCGTGGCGGCTGCGCGCGACCAACTCGAGAGGCTCGCTCACGGCGGCGGTGTGTTCCACTACGAGGTGCTGGTGACCCTGGCCGAGAAGCTCGCCGAGGTGACCCCTGACACGATCGAGATGTTCGGCTTCGCCAACTCGGGGGCGGAGGCGGTCGAAGCGGCCGTGAAGCTGGCGAAGCACACGACGGGTCGTCAGGGAGTCGTCGTGTTTCGGGGCGGCTTTCACGGGAGGACGATGGGCTCGGTCTCCTACACCACATCGAACGCCAAGTACCGCGACCAGTACCATCCGGTGCTCGGCTCTGTGTTCGTGGTGCCATTCCCCCATCCCTTCCGCTGGGGAATGACAGAGGATGAGGCAACCCAGCTGGCCTTGTCGGAGATCGACAGGCTCTTCATGCACGAAGTGACTCCACAGAGCGTCGCCGCCTTCCTCGTCGAACCGGTGCAAGGAGAGGGTGGCTACTACCCGGCAGCCGAACTGTTCCTGAGAGAGCTTCGGAGGCTGTGCGATGAGCATGACATTCGGTTGATCTTCGACGAGGTGCAGACGGGGTTCGGGCGCACGGCTCGCTGGTTCGCCTCGGAGCACTACGGCATCGATCCCGACATCGTGGCCCTGGGGAAAGGCATCGCCAACGGGCTTCCCCTCTCTGCCTACGGATCATCCCGCGAGGTCATGGAGCGCTGGCCGCTCGGAGCTCACGGGACCACGTTCGGAGGCAACCCCGTGGCTGCCGCGGCAGCCTCGGCAGGCATCGACGTCCTCCCGTCCCTGCTCCCGCACGCAGAGGATCTCGCAGCACGAGCATTCGAGCGTCTTGCCAAGCTCAAGGCAACCTACGAGACGGTGGGCGATGTCCGAGGGTTGGGCCTGATGATCGGGGTGGACCTCGTGAAGGGCGGACAGCCCGATCGAGCTGCCATGAAGGCCATCCAGGACCATGCGCTTCGCAACGAGCTGATCGTGGTCCCGTGCGGTCCCGAGGACAACGTCATCCGGTTCATCCCCCCTCTGATCACCGAGATCGACGAGCTCGATCGGGCCATCGACATCATCGATGGAGGTCTGCGGCGCTACGAGCTGGGCTGAGTGAGCGGCGAGCAGGCGAGGCTCTTTCAGCTCGCTGAGGGATTGCGGAGAGTCCACGGCGCGGTGGACGACGCGTCCCAGGTGCCATGGCACTCCCCGGATGCCCCCATCGGGCGTCCCGTCGTGCTCGCATTCGGCGGGAACGCCCTCCTGCCTGATCCCGATCAGCCCGAGGACGCAGACGAGCAGGCGCGTGACTTCGCCCGCGTCGTGCACGCCGTGCTCCCTGAGGACGCGGGCGTCGTGCTCGTCCACGGCAACGGACCTCAGGTCGGCCTCATCCTCCTCAGGGTGGAAGCGACCCGCGACCAGCTCCCCTCTGAGACCCTCGACGTGATGGTCGCCGAGACACAGGGCAGCATCGGCTACCAGCTCGCCAGGGCGCTGCGAAACGCCTTCTCGGCTGAGAATCTCCAAGTCGAGATAGCAACGATGGCAACCCAGGTGGTCGTGGATGCCGATGATCCGGCGTTTGCCCGCCCGACCAAACCCGTCGGCCCTTTCTACCCGCCAGAGCAGGGCCGCCACCTCACCGAAGCTCTGGGATGGGACATGACCCAGGTTCCAGGGCGCGGCTGGAGGAGAGTCGTCCCTTCGCCCTCGCCGCTTGACGTCGTGGAGCTGCACAGCATCTCCGATGCGGTGGGCCACGGTCACGTCGTGATCGCAGGTGGGGGGGGCGGGATCCCTGTCAGGCGAACTGACCGCGGCGAGCTCATAGGGGTCGAAGCGGTGATCGACAAGGACCGAACCGCGGCATTGCTCGCCATGAAGCTGGGAGCCTCCGCGTTGGTCATTCTCACCGGCGTGCCCTCGGTCTACACGGGCTTCGGGACACCCCTTCAGGAGCCGATCGCCTCGATCACTGTCGATGTGGCTCGCGAGCTCCTCGCACGGGGGGAGTTTCCACCAGGGTCGATGGGCCCGAAGGTGGAGGCCGCGGCTGCCTTCGTAGAGGCCACAGGAAGCGACGCCCTCATCACAGACACCTCCAGCCTCACCGAGGCGATTGCACGCCGTGCGGGCACGTGGATCGTCCCGTGAGCACCAGAGGGACGCGCGAGGCGGGAATGGCCGCCTGCAGGCAGTCGACGCCGCGTCGAGTCGTGCAATGCGCTAGAACTAGTACGACCGGCTAGTCCCTGGCGAGGGCATGAACCCTCGGGCCGGCAACGGAAGGCCACCGGACGCGGTGGCCTTCCCCGTTCTCAGGGCTCCGACCGGCTCCGCATCCGGCTCAGCGCCAGCAGCACGACCGCCGCGGCAATGGCGACGTAGACGACCCAGTCACCCAACACGAAGAACACCGTGTTGCCGCCCGTCCTGAAGTGCACGGTATCGGTGATCACGTCGCCCTCGTAGAGGGAGGTTCTGTCCCCCGTGGCGCCTGAGGCCTCGATGAACGTGGAACGGCCTGTGACCGCCGAGTGCACGACGTCGATCCCGAGCTCGGACGCCCGCATCCTGGTTATGCCGATCAGCTGATCAGATGCAGGTGCCAGCCCGTAGCTCGACTGGTTGGTAGCGACCACCATGAGGTCGGCGCCTGCCGCCACATGGTGTCTGAAATAGCGGTAGAAAGCCGCCTCGAACGAGATGACGGAGCCGAACCGCCCTTGGGGGAGCTCGAAGACGACGGGGCCTTCGCCTGGAATCATGTCTCTCGGCACACGGTCCAGCTCAGGGATCCATTCGAAGAGAGGCCTCGCAGGCACATACTCTCCGAACGGGACTGGATGCACCTTCCGGTACTCGCCCACCACTTGACCCTGCGGGTCGAAGAGGATGTTCACGTTCACGAACTCGTCGGATCCCACCGGCCTGTCGCTGCCCATGATGAGGTAGGCGCCCAACCGGCCTGCTTCGGCCGCGACCTCGGCAGCTACCTCTGGGTTGACAGCAGGGTCCGTGGTGAATCCCGCAGAGCTCTCGGCCCAAACAACCAAGTCAACGGTCCCCGGGTTCAGGCTCCTCGTGAGCTCCAGGTGGCTCTCGTAGATGTTTCTGCGCTCGTCTGCGCAATGGGCGGCAGGGCAGGGGTCCTCGCCTTGGACGATGGCCACACGCAGCTCCTCACCTGCGGCAGCTCGATCCTCCAGGGCTCCCGCCAGTGCCAGCGCCCCGACGAGGGCTAGAGCAGGGACGGCCACCTGCCACCGGCGACGTTCGATGGCCAGAGCTGCAGAAGCCCCTACCGCGGCGATGACGACGGTCCATCCCGTCGTCCCGATCCACTGCGCAGCCGACCTCGCAGGTGCGTACTCGCCCATCGTGAAACCGAGTGCCCCCCAAGGAAGCCCGCCAAGTGGGAAGCGGACCCTCACGAGCTCCACCAGGCCCCATGCCGCAGCGGCGGTGACCACCCAAGCCAACGAGTCGGCGCGGAACCGGTAGGCGAGCAGCGCAGCCGCGGCGGGGAAGGCCGCGAGGGCGAGGATGAGGGGGAACCATGCCACCAGTCCGAGGTTGGCGATCCACCACATGAGGAGCCCGTAGAACACGAACCCTGCCGTGAAGCCCACTGCGGCTGCCCGCCAGGCGGTAGGGGACATGCGCACGGCCAGCCAGAAGAGGGTCGCTCCGACGAAGACCGCCCATCCGACCGAGTAAGGAGGGAAGGCGACCACGAGAGCCAGCCCCCCTATGAGGGCCAGGACGAAGGGCGCCACGGATTGAGTATACGAACGGGCATGTTCTACCCACCCGGACCCTAAGGTCGACGCCATGACGGACCTCGAGCTGGCTCTTGCCGCGGCCAGGGCTGGTGCTGAAGTCGTCCGTGGATGGTTTGGCAGGGAGCAGGAGACGGTGCTCAAGGGAGCAGTCGACCCTGTGACGAGGGCAGATCGGGAGGCGGAGGATGCCATCGTGGAAGTGATCGAGGCGCACCGTCCTGAAGACGCCATGCTCAAGGAGGAGACAGGGCTGTCTGCTCCGCGCCGTTCGAGGAGGTGGATCATCGATCCGCTCGACGGCACCGTGAACTTCGTCCATGGGCTTCCCCACGTCGGAGTCTCCGTGGCCCTGTACCAACGCCGGGTGCCACTGGTGGGCGTCGTGGTCGACGTGTTCTCGGATCAGACCTACTGGGCTGAGGCGGGAGGTGGCAGCAAGCTGGAAGGGAAGCCCTTGCAGGTGTCGCCTGTGAAAGGGCTCGGAGAGGCGCTCGTGGCCACCGGTTTCCCCTACGACAGACAGCAGATGGCCCCCCGGTACGCGGCTGCACTCGCTGCGGTCCTCAGGCGAGTCCAAGGCGTCCGAAGAATGGGAAGCGCCGCTCTCGATCTCGCCTACGTGGCAGGCGGACGTTTCGACGGGTTCTGGGAGTTCCTCCTGGCGCCGTGGGACGTCGCCGCAGGGCTGCTGCTGGTCAAGGAGGCGGGAGGGGTCGTCGTTGATCACCTCGGCGCGCCGTTCCTGCCGGGAGGCCCCGTGATCGTTGCCGGCGCACCCGCCATCGTCGAGCAGTTGGCAGCCATCGTGGCAGAGCACGTGCCAGCACACGTGCTCCCATGAGATTCCTGTCAATGGACACACCGCTTTCCGAGGCCTCGATTGCCAGGAAACCGACGGCATAGGATGGCTCGGTGGCAGCGCGGCTGATCATCGGGGACCGAGTCGTAACAGCCGGAGGCCCTCAGGGCGATGCGATCGTCGTCGAGGACGGCCTCGTTGCGGCCGTTGGAGAAGCCAAGGCCTTCCGGGGCTCGGGCCTTCCGGAGCAGCGCCACGAGGGTGTGACCATCATCGGCGGCCTGCGGGACGCTCACTTCCATCCCCTGGTGTACGCGGCCGCGTTGACACGGCCCAGCCTGAAGACAGCCGCCGACCTGGCTGAGGTCCTCGACATCCTTCGAGAGGCCGCCGCCGGCATCGACGAAGGGCACGCTCTCATCGCCTCCCGGCTCGACGACGAGGTGCTCGCCGAACGGCGGCTTCCCACCCGACAGGACCTCGACCGCGCCGTCCCCGACCGGCCGGTGCTCCTCCACCGGTACTGCGGTCACATCGCGGTTGCGAACACGGCCGCCCTCCGAGCGGCAGACGTCACTGCATCCACGGCCGACCCGCCAGGAGGGGCGTTCGACAGGGATGAGACGAACGAACCCAACGGAGTGCTTCGGGAGACGGCTGTCGCCGCCGTAGGGGCTGCCCTCGGAACGACGACCTCTGGGCCGACTGCCGCGCAGCTCGTCGAAGCCATGCGCGGCCTCACCAGACTCGGGCTCACGTCGATCGGGGCCATCGTCTCCTCGGACCCCGATCCGTGGTGCGGGGTTCCGGGTGAGCTCGAGTTGCTGGTCGAGGCAGCTCCCGACCTTCCACTGGACGTGGCGGTCCTCGTCGTCGCCTCACGGCCCGGGCAGCTGCGTGCCGCGGCCGAGATGCTCTCCTCGGCCGGGCCGAGGCTCCGCTTCCTTGGCCTCAAGGGTTTCGCAGACGGGAGTCTTGGAGGTCACACCGCTGCCCTCGCTTCACCGTACCGCGACGCCCCTGGCACGACAGGCACGTCGAGGCTCGATCCCGACACCATGCTGCCATTGGCCAGGGAGTCGCTCGAGCTTGGAGGACAAGTCGCTCTCCATGCCATAGGAGACGTGGCCAATGCCAACGTCCTCAGCCTCTTCGAGCAACTCATCACCGAGGGAGCGAGCCACAGGGATCTGAGAGTCGAACACGCCTCTGTCCTGCCTGCACAGGAGCTACACCGCATGGCAGCACTCGGAGTCACAGCCTCCGTCCAGCCCGCCTTCCTGCCTTCCGAGACCTCCTGGCTGAGAAAGCGACTGGGCCAGCAGCGGCTCCGGGTGACGTACCCCTTCGCCACGATGCTGCAAGCAGGGATCCCCCTGGCGGGAGGCTCAGACTGTCCTGTCGAGCGTCCCGATCCTCTGTGGGGCATGGCGGCAGCCCGCGACCGTGGAGGTCTCACCCCTGAGGAAGCCCTCGATCCCCGACAGGCCCTCGGGCTGTTCACCGACGGGGCTGCCGTCTCGCTCCGCGAGCGTCCGCCGCTGGCAGTCGGTACTCCCGCCACGTTCGTCGGTATCGACCGCGACCCCCTGACCGGCGGGCCCGACGATCTCAGAGCGGCCGACGTCGTGATTGCCTTCCGCGACGGCGAGCGCGTCGAAGTTCCCGATCGACCTCCCCACTGGCCTGGCTAGGAAGCCAGAGGGGCTGAATAGATCGCACACACGGCTGCCCAGGTTGCTGGAGCGGTGCCAAGCGGATACATGCAGGGAGGCGAAAGGACCGCCTGCGACCCCTGGGATCACCCTCCCACCCGGACGGGGGTAGGGGAGTTCGGCGAAGGCAGTCCCCGGTGACCTCAGCGTGTGGGCCATGCGCCTCGACAGGCGGGCAGATCAGAGGATGCTCTTCGCCCTCTCACGTCTCAAGAGCATGCCGATATGGGCGATGTGTTGGGTATTAGATGTCGAGCCAGTGTCCGGCGATCTCTCCGTTGCTGAGGAATCCTTCGGTCTCGGCGTTGATGTGCCAGGTGTACCCGAATGGGTCTGAGAAGAACAAGTCTTGGTATTCGTGGGGTAAGCGGGTCGCGGTCTCCGGTAGCCGACTGCTGATGGCTTCGATTTCCTCTGATGGCACCGCCAGGCCAATCTCCAAGATGGTGCCGGGCTGAGGCTCTCCCCGGAAGATCGGCAGAGTGACATTGTCTCGCTGGAGGGCCACCATTGCGATCTCAACACCCGCCTCCTCGGCATCCTCCCAGCCCTTGCCGGACCGCAGCGTGTACCAGTAGCCATCCTCGGCTTCGGCTTCTCTGAACAGCACCTCCATCCCGAAGGTCTGTTGGTAGAAGACCTCAGCCGTTCGAAGGTCCGTCACGAACAACGCCAGATGACCAAATCTGTAGCCCACCAGAGCCCTCCACTATCGCCAGACCCCCAGACTGCCACCCCACCCAGGCCACGCCTTGACGGGGCAGCACATATGGGCGGCGTGCGTTGCTCTGGCGTAGGTTTGGGGATCGAACTTCCCCAGGGTTGGCTCGAGAACCGACAAAGTCAAGTGAGGTGAGTGCCGTGGGTTTGAGCACTTACGCCAAGGGAACGATCGTCTTCAGCGTGATGCTGATGTTCGGGATGTTGTGGCTGGCTATCAGTCCTGTGTTCGATTCTCCCTGGGAGCCGTGGGAGCCGCTGGTGCCGTTGATGAGCGACTTTGCGGTCCCCTTCGTAAACCGTTTCTATCGCCCTCTGCTGGTGGCGCTGATGGGCATTGCTCTCTTCTGGGTCTGGACGGGCAGAAGAGCCGGCTACCTGTTGGCTCTGCTGCTGGCCGCAGTCGGTGCTGTCTTCACAGCGATCATCACGTTCGGGAATGTGATGAACGGGACTTGGCTTGGTGCCCTGACCACTGTGTCCGCTTTGGTGCCTGCGGTTCTGGCGGTCTGGTTCTCCTATCGAGGATGGCGCTCCACTTGGGCAGTCGGGGCTGATGGGTAGCCCAGCGCCTGGTCGACGCTGCCCTCCGCTGCCCCACTGACATGCCGACACGACCTCCAGCTGAGGAAGTCTGGCGAAAAGCCCTGATGGGCGAGGTCCCGGGCATGCGGCGACTACGCCGAATCTTCCGGCTGCTACCGGCGACCAAGCGGTGCAAGAACTGTCACGCGCCTCTAGCTGGGGCTGGTGCGGTCCCAATGCGGATGATCGGCCGCCACGCGTATGAGAAGAACCCGCTGTTCTGCAACTGGTGTATGTGGGCATGCCGGGCCAATCCAGGTGGCACCGAAATCGAAATCTCGCTGATCTTCATCGACGTACGGGGATCAACCGCACTAGCGGCAGAGATGAACGCCGCTGAGTTTGCTGGTCTGATGAACCGGTTCTACGACACTGCTACCAGCACCCTGGTGCGGTCGGACGCGTTCATTGACAAACTGGTCGGTGACGAGGTGATCGGCCTCTACTTCCCGGGCTACGCCGGACCCAACCACGCCAGAAGAGCTATAGATGCGGCCAAGGAACTACTCACAGCCCTCGACTACCAAACATCGAAAGGCCCCTGGCTGCCCGTTGGGATCGGCATCCACACCGGCGTGGCATATGTAGGAACCGTCGAAGGCACCGAAGGCACCGTGTCCGACTTCACCGCCCTGGGCGACGCCGTCAACACTACAGCTCGACTAGTCGCAGTAGCCCGTTCAGGCGAGATACTCGTCAGCGAAGACGCCTACCAAGCAGCCGGACTCAACCACAGCGGCTGGCCGAAACGTACCCTCCAACTCAAGGGCAAGAGCGAACCCCTCACCGTCCGAGTCAAATCCACCTGAGTCGCGCATAGGTGCCGATATGGGCAGGCGTTCAGGTGAGGTCACAACCGTGTGACTGGT
>CAZKJJ010000035.1:0-12963 GCA_964553055.1 uncultured Acidimicrobiia bacterium | reverse complement strand
ACTCGTCCTCACTTCCCGAAATCCGCTCCGCCAGCTCCCGATTCCTCGCCAGCACCGATCTCGTCCTGGCAGTCACCTCCGAGATCGGCACGCTCAGTTCCCTTGCCAGGTCGGTCACCTGTCGCCTGAGCGAGGCGACGTGGTCGTAGGCGGCCGTGCCGGTGAGCGCTTCGACTCTCCGCACGTTGGCTCCGATCGAGGACTCCGAGGTGATGATCAGCGGCCCAACGTTCCCTGAAGCGGGTGTGTGCGTGCCGCCACAGAACTCGAGCGAGTAGTCGCCGATCCTGACTACCCGCACTCGCTCGCCGTACTTGTCCCCGAAGAACGCCAGGGCTCCCATCTCCTGCGCCTCGTCGCGCGACGTCACCTCGGCAGACACCGGATCGTTGTGGATCACTCTGCGGTTGGCGAGCTCCTCGACCCCTCCCAGCTCCTCGTCCGAGAGGCCCTGGAAGTGACTGAAGTCGAACCGTAGACGTCCTGCCTCCACGAGCGACCCAGCCTGCTGAACGTGAGACCCCACCACCTCGCGCAACGCCGAGTGGAGGATGTGCGTGCCCGTGTGGCTCTCTGCGATCCTTCCGCGCCTCGGAGCGTCGACTTGAGCCTCGACATCCTGCCCTACCTGGACCCATCCTCCTGTCACCCTGGCGCGGTGCCCGGTCAGGCTCGGCATCGGTGCCTGCGTGTCGAGCACCTCGATCGTCCCTGTCGGTCCGGTGATGAGGCCGACATCTCCCACCTGGCCACCGGCTTCTGAGTAGAAGGGCGTGCTGTCCAGGAACACCTCGACTTCCTGGCCCTCTTCGGCCCTGTCCACGAGGTCCCCTTCTCGGATGATGGCCAGCACGCTCCCCGAGGCGAGAAGCCGCTCGTAGCCGAGAAACGAGGTGGGTCCGATGCTCTCCAGCAACTCGCGGTAGGCATCCGCTCCTCGCGCCGCTTGGCCTCCCTTCCAAGCAGCTCTCGCCCGCGCCCGCTGCGCCTCCATCTCCGACTCGAAGGTCGCGAGGTCCACGTCGACACCCCGCTCGGCTGCGATCTCCGCGGTCAGCTCGACGGGAAACCCGTACGTGTCGTGAAGGCGGAACGCGACGGTCCCTGGAAGCTCCTGGCCGTCTTCCAGCCTGCCGAGCTCCGCATCGAGCAGCTGGTGCCCTGAGTCCAGCGTGCGCCTGAACCCGCTCTCCTCCCTCGATGTGACCTCCCCGATGATGTCTGCCTTCGAAGCGAGCTCGGGATAGGCCTCTCCAAGGCACTCCACGGTCGCCTGCACCAGCTCCGGCATGATGAGGCCCTCGGAGCCGAGCTGCCTGGCGTGGCGAACCGCCCTCCTCAAGAGGCGTCGCAGCACGTAGCCGCGCCCCTCGTTCGAAGGCATGACGCCATCCGAGACGAGGAAGGCGACCGCTCTGGCGTGGTCGGCCAGGATCCTCAGCGACACGTCCGCCATGGCATCCCTGCCGTATGGCACACCGGACTGACGCTCAGCGGCTTGCCTGACAGGCAGGATCGTGTCGACATCGAAGGCGCTCTCCACGCCCTGGACGACCATGGCCACCCTCTCCAGGCCGCTTCCCGTGTCGATGTTGCGGGCGGGAAGGTCACCTATGACGTGGTAGGGCTCGTCCTGGACGTTCTGCATGAAGACCAGGTTCCAAAACTCGGTGAACCGCTCCTCGTCGACGGCAGGGCCTCCTTCCGGTCCCTTGTCTGGGCCCCTGTCGAAGAAGATCTCAGAGCTGGGCCCTGCCGGTCCTGGCACACCCATCTGCCAGAAGTTGTCCCTGCCTCTTCGCTGGACTCGCCCTGCGGCCACTCCGACTGTCTCGATCCAGATCTCCTCGGCCTCGTCGTCTGTCTCGTGGACCCTGTACCAGAGCCTCTCGGGATCGAGCTCCAGCTCCTCGGTGACGAACTCGTAGGCCCAGGGAATGGCTCGCTCCTTGAAGTAGTCGCCGAAGGAGAAGTTGCCGAGCATCTCGAAGAACGTCAGATGTCTGGCAGTCGTCCCCACGATGTCGATGTCGCCCGTCCTGGCGCACTTCTGCACCGTCACGGCTCGCGGCCAGGGGGCCGGCTCTTCTCCCAGGAAGTAGGACTTGAAGGGGACCATGCCAGCGCTCGTCAACAACAGCGTCGGGTCGGTCGGTATGAGTGAGGCGGAAGGCCTGACCACGTGGTCCCGTGCCTCGAAGAATCGAAGGAAACGGCTTCGGATCTCATGGGAGCGCATGGGTTCGGCCAGGTTAGTTATCGCCTCGGTCGGGCTTCCTGTCTGCTCTGCGGAGCAGCTCGTCCCATGCCGAGAGGCGGGCTCCGATCTCGGACTCTGCCCCCTGATCGGAAGGCTGGTACAGCACTCTGGGCTCGACCGACGAAGGGAAGTAGTCCTGCGAGACGAGGTGATCCGGATAGTCGTGGGGGTACCGATAGCCCTCCCCGTGCCCGAGCGCGGCCGCGCCCTGGTAGCCGGTCGACCGAAGGTGGGTGGGCACCTCCACCGTGGTGACCTCTCCGACGAGATCCCTAGCAGCCTGCATGGAGCGCGCCACCGAGTTCGACTTCGGAGCGCACGAGAGGTAGATGGCCGCCTCGGTCAGGTTGTGCGAAGCTTCTGGCATGCCCACCAGGGCCAGGGCATGGGCGGCTGCGACCGCGACCACCAGCGCCTGCGGGTCGGCGAGGCCAATGTCCTCGGAGGCAAGGATCACCATCCTCCTTGCGATGAACTCAGGGTCCTCGCCCGCTGAGATCATCGTGTGGAGCCAGTAGAGCGCGGCATCCGGGTCGGACCCTCGGAGGCTCTTGATGAACGCCGAGATCACGTCGTAGTGCTGGTCGCCTGTCTTGTCATATCGGACGATCCGTCGCTGCAGCGCCTCCGCGATGTCGTCAGGCGTCAGATGGGTGCGGTGCTCTCCTGCTGCCACGACCGCAGCCAACTCCAGGGCGTTGAGGGCGAGGCGCGCATCGCCGCCTGATCGGCCTGCCAGCAAGAGCCGAGCGTCCTCGTCGAGCTCGACGCTGCCTCCGAGGCCCCTCGGATCCTGAATCGCCCTGTCGATCAACTCCCCGATCGCCTCAGGGGACAGTGGCTCGAGTCGGAAGAGCGTGCTCCTGCTGATCAGAGGCGAGTTGACTTCGAAGAAGGGGTTCTCGGTCGTAGCACCCACCAGGATGACGATGCCGTCCTCGACGCCTGGGAGCAGCGCATCTTGCTGGGCGCGGTTGAAGCGGTGGATCTCGTCCAGGAACAGCACGGTTCTCACACCTTCGGTCTCGAGCTGCCTCCTGGCGCCTGCGAGAACCTCGCGAACATCCTTGACGCCTGATGACGTCGCCGAGAGAGCCACGAACTCTGCCTCGGCATGTGAAGCGACGAGCCTGGCCAGCGTGGTCTTACCCGTACCCGGGGGTCCCCAGAGGATCATGGAGACAGGCCTTCCCGAGACGATCATCGCCCTGAAGGCAGAGCCCTCTGAGAGAAGCTCAGGTTGGCCAACCGCTTCGTCGATGGTCCTGGGCCGCATCCTGGCAGCGAGCGGGGCAGCAGCATCTCGGTGCGCAGCCCTCTGCTCCTCGAACAGATCCTCCTGGCTGCTCACGCCTGTTGTCCGAGCGCACGCCTGGTAGCTGGCAGCAAGTCGAGGCCCAGCTCTTCCAGTTGACTGTCTTCGACGGGAGCAGGGCTACGGGTGAGCGGATCCGTCCCCGTCTGCGTCTTCGGAAAGGGGATCACCTCGCGGATGCTGGCCTCCTGCTGCAGCACAGCCAGCAGGCGGTCGAGTCCAACGGCGAAGCCCGCATGAGGGGGCGTCCCGTAGCGGAGGGCTTCGAGGAACCATCCGAACCTCTCCTCCGCTTCCTTCGAGGAGATGCCGAGGATCTCGAAGACTGCCGATTGCGTCTCGGGATCGTGGATCCGCACGCTTCCCGAGCCGAGCTCCACCCCGTTCAGGACGAGGTCGTAGGCGCGGGCGATGGCGCTTCCGGGATCAGTCCGCATCGCCTCGAGATCCGCCGGTGACGTGAAGGGATGGTGGGAGGGGACCAGCCCTTCGTCGCTCGCTTCGAACACGGGGAAGTCGGTGATCCACGCGAAGGCGAGTTCTTCGTGGCCGGACGGCTGGCCGAGCTCCAGCCGGAGCTGGGAGAGCACGGAGGCTGCCACATCCTGCCGGTCTGCCACCATCAGGAGCAGATCCCCGTTCTGCCCTCCGAGAGCCCCGGTGACAGCACTCTTGTCCTCCTCCGAGAGGACCCTGGCCACGGGAGACTGCCAGCCCTGGTCATCGACGTGCGCCCACACGAGGCCTGCAGCCCCCAGCTCCTTCGCACGGGCAGTGACACGGTCGAGGTCTGCTCGCGAGAGCTGATGGTGCCCGGCGTTGAGGCCGCGCACCGTGTTGCCCCCTGACAGCGCCTCGGAGAAGATCCTGAAGTCGGTGTTCTGCAGTGCCTCGTCCAGGACCGCGATCTCCATCCCGAACCGGATGTCTGGCTTGTCCGTCCCGTATCGGTCGATCGACTCCAGGTAGGACAGCCTGGGGAACGGAAGGGTGACCTCAGCGCCCCTGACTCGGCGCACGACCTCGGAGACCACCGCTTCGATGGCCTCCTGGACGCCTTCCTCTGCCCAAAACGACCCTTCGAGGTCGAGCTGGGTGAACTCGACTTGCCTGTCAGAGCGGAAGTCCTCGTCCCTGTAGCAGCGGGCAATCTGAAAGTAACGCTCGACGCCCCCGATCATCAGGAGCTGTTTGAAGAGCTGGGGCGATTGCGGAAGGGCGTAGAAGCTTCCCTTCCTGAGACGCGACGGAACGAGCAGGTCTCTGGCTCCCTCAGGGGTCGAGCGCACCAACGTCGGCGTCTCGACCTCCAGGAACCCACGAGCCGACAGCACGTCGCGGATGGCTCCCGCCATGACTGACCTGGCCTTCAGGTTGGCTGCCATTCTCGGGCGCCTCAGGTCGAGGTAGCGGTACTCGAGCCTGGTCCTCTCCTCCACCTCGGTGTCTCCTGTCACCATGAAGGGAAGTGGGTCAGAAGGGCTGAGCACGGTGAGTCCGTCGACTGCGATCTCCACCTCGCCCGTCGGCAGCTCGGGGTTGACCGTGCCTTCTGGCCGCGGTCTGACCTCGCCCGAGACGGCTACGCAGTACTCTATGCGCAGGGTCGCCGCCTCGGGCAGCGAAGCGGGGTCCATCACGGCCTGCACGATGCCTGAGGCATCCCGCAGGTCGACGAAGAGAATCCCGCCGTGATCTCGGTGTCGAGCCACCCACCCGGCAACCGCGACCCGGTTGCCAGCATCAGCACGTGACAGCTCGCCTGCGTGATGGGTTCTCAGCGCGCCCTCAGCCATTCCATGGCCTCCCCCGTCTCCAAGGTGAGCTGTACCCCCGTGCGGAGGTCCCGAACCGTCACCCCGCCTCTCGTCAGCTCCTCACCTATCACGACGACCGCCGCCGCGGCCCTGCGGTCTGCGACTCTGAATTGGGACTTGACGGATCGGTCTCCCAGGTCGACGTCCGAGCGCAGCCCCCCCGCTCGCAGGCTCCTGAGAAACTCGAGTGCTTCCGTCCTCCGCTCGGGGTCCGCGATCACCACAAAGGCATCCAGCGCAGGGTCCTCTCTCTGTGTGGCACGCGCCAGCATGATCCTGTCGAGGCCCATGGCGACCCCGACAGCAGGGACGGCTTCGCCGCCCAGCGTCTCGGCGAGCCCGTCGTACCGGCCTCCCCCACCCACAGAGTTCTGCGCTGCCTCGTACCCCTTCGGGATGTACTCGAAGACCGTCCTGTTGTAGTAGTCGAGACCCCGCACCAGCCTCGCCTCCATGGAGAACGGTATGCCGAGTCGCCGCAGCCCGCTCTGCACAGACCGGAAGTGGTCCGCTGCCTCCCCTTCCACGTACTCGTGGGAGGCAGGCGCGTCCGCAAGGAGCGGCGCGTCCTCCTTGGAGTCCAGGATCCGAAGTGGGTTGGTTGCCAGGCGCTGCTGCGAGGTGGGCGACAGGTCCGTGAACCGGTCCTCGAGGTACGCCGTGAGGGCTTGGCGGTGAGCTGCCCTGTGCTCTGCGTCCCCGATCGTGTTGAGAGCGACCTCGACGTCCTCGACGCCGGCTGCTTCGAGCAGCCGGTAGCCGAGCTCGATGATCTCGACGTCTGCTTCGGGAGAGGGCTCATCGAGATACTCCGCGTCGAGTTGGTAGAACTGCCTGGTCCTGCCCGCCTGTGGCTTCTCGTAGCGGAAGAACGGGCCCCACGTGGCGACCTTCAGGACGCCCCCTCTCCCCTGCTGGAGATAGGCCCTGACGATCGAGGCGGTCGCCTCGGGCCGTAGCGAGACCGATCTGCCTCCCTTGTCGGTGAAGGTGTACATCTGCTTCTCGACGATATCGGTGTCGCCTCCGACGCCCCGTTCGAACACATCCGTCTGCTCGAAGACCGGGGTGAGCGCCAGGTCGTATCCGTAGCGCTCAGCCAGGTCCTCCCACGCGGCGATCACGCGCCTCCAACCCCTCGACTCCGGCGGAAAGAGGTCGGCCGTACCCCTTGGCGCGCGATAGGTCATGCGATGCTGGCGAGGAAGGGGTTGGTCAGGCGCTCCCTGCCGAGCGACGTCCTCGGCCCGTGCCCTGGCAATACCTCGAGATCGTCCGGGAGGGGCATGATCTTCCGAGCCATGCTGTCCATCAGCGTGGGGTAGTCGCCACCCGGCAGATCCGTCCTGCCGATGGAGCCTTCGAACAGGTGGTCGCCGGAGAACAGCACGTCGCCCATCAGGAAGCAGCAGTGCCCTGGCGTGTGGCCTGGCGTGTGCAGCACGTCGACGTCGATGCCTGCGAGCTCGAGGCGGTCACCGTCCGCGAGCGCCTCATATCGCTCGGGCGGCGCGAAGTCTCCAGGCGGGAGCATGCCGAACAGGCCCCTGAGCTGGCTCTCAGGGTCCAGGGTCAGGAAGTCGTCCTCGGGATGGACGTAGGCGGTGACGCCCGTCCGCCTGACGAGGGGGCCTGCCCCCCCGGCATGGTCGACGTGGCCGTGCGTGACCAACAGTGCAACAGGAGCAAGGTCGTGACGAGACAGCAGATCCATCAGCCCTGGCAGGTCGGGCGGGGCGTCGATCACGATGGCAGGCGAGCTCGTGGCTGCCGACACCACATATGCGTTGGTTTGGGCAGCCCAGAGCGGAGCTGTGTCGACGAGCACCGGGTCAGGCTAGTGGCGGGTGCTCAGCCGGAGGCCCAGGCCGGCAGCGGCAGTTCCTTCCAGTCCTCGTATCGCCAGTCAGAGCCCAGCAGCGGAAAGAACGGGGGCCTGAGGTAGGACAGCCGCTCGTCGAAGTAGTAGTAGCGGGTGTCGAACGATCCTGCGATCTGCCCTGTGCTCTTGGTGGCGATCGAGCCGGTCATGTAGAGCGTTGAAGGACTGGGAGTGAGGCGGGATCCCGTGTCGCCACATTCCTCGGCCACCAGCCACCGATTGGATTGACCGAGGAGCGAGGCATTGACGTAGAGCTTCCCGTCCGCATGGACCGCGTTGGGGTTGATGACCGCCTCGTCCGAAGCGATGAGTGCGAGCAGGTAGTCGTTGGGGATGTCGAGCGTGACGGGGTTCTGTCCTTCGTAGAAGGTGTCCGCATTGATGATGACGTTCTTGGTGTTCGAGCTCGTCCCTGCGAACATCGAGAGGCTTCCTTTGGTCACCGCGTCCTTGAAGCTGTCGCCATCCACGTCGGTCCCCGGCGTCCACCCGTGATGACCCACGACCAGGTGACCATCTGCCCACAAGACGCCGTTGCCGGGAACGTCGAGCGTACCGTGCCAGGTCCACATGTCGGCGAAGGTGTCAGGGCCCACAGGGTCGTGTGAGTAGAGCCACCAGTACTCCTCGGTGTTCACACAGGACGTCGACCGGATGTCCTTCGACTTCCAGACCTCCAGCTTGCCCTTGCCGGAGCTGACGTAGGGGTGCACGAGCCATGCGTTGACGCCTGCCTCACTGAGGCAGATGCCGCCTGAGCAGGCAGCAGACTGGAGGGCTTCGAGGTCGTCCCAGAAGCCGTCGAAGTCGAGAGGCTCGGGAAACACGTCGCGGATGTCACCGAACGGAGGGCTGTTCGAGCCGTGCCAGCCCTCAGCGCCGTCGAGGAACTCAGGGGCCTGGGAGATGTTGACCTCGGCGTAGACGTCGTCGTGGACCTTCCCTTCTGGGCAGCATGCGAAGTACAGCTCGCCGCCGGTGTAGATCTTCCCGAAGATCTCGGCTCCTGGCCCGTAGGACAGGTTGGTCTCGGTCACCCTGACGAACTCGGCAAGCGAGGTGGCCGTGATCGAGGCCTCGATGACTCTCCGGTTGACCCTGTCTCCCGACCTGCCTGCTACCAGGACCTTCAGGGGGCTGGTGGCCGCAGGGGGGCTGACCTCCAGCTGGACGGCCACGTCGTCGAGGTCGACTGCCGACGTGTCCACCTTCGAGCCCTCGAGCAGCGGGTGCACCCACCAGTCGGGGTCTGGATCGGGGCTCCCGTCACCGTCGCGATCTGGGTTCACGTAGCTCCAGGCACCACAGGTGTCGTCCCAGCCGTTGCCCGGCTCGGTGACCTTGCCGTATGAGGCAGAGCCGGAGTCCGAGCACAGCCGCGCCCGTTCCGCCTCGTCCACGTAGTGCAGGTAGAAGAGAGGGTCGAGCGTGATCTTGGAGGCGTAGCGGTCGAGCAGCGCCTCAGTGCCCGCGATCACGGTGTCCTCTCTGCGTTGGAACGAGGACTGTTGCTCCTGCCGCACGGCCAGGGTCAGGATGAGGGCGGTGACGATGCTGACGAGGAGAACTGTCACCAGGGCGGTGATCAGCGCGACACCTTCTTCCCTAGGCATTGCGGAGCCTCACGCTCTCCTCGATCTCGAAGACCCTGGGGTTCTCCTGGGCGAGGTTGGGGTCGACACGGAGGCGGATCTGCACGACCTCGATGTCACAGGGGGTGCCGGTTCCCTCCTTGCATGAGCCGACCTCCGTTTCGGTGAGTGGATCTCCTGTCCATTCCATGCCGACGAACAGGGCGCCGTCCGAGACCACGCTCGGGTCGTCCGCCAGGACGTTCTCCAGCTCGATGCGCTGCAGCGAAGCAGCGCCCGTGTAGGTCCAGGTGTCCGCTCCGGGATCGTCCGCAGGAACGACGGTGAGCTGGAGGGCACACACCCCTCCCTCGCTGCCCTTCGAGCAGTTGATGAGCTCATACGTGTGAAGCTCGGGAGCTCCTCCGTCGTCGTATGGCAGCCTGTCCGAGTAGAACGCGAGCTTGTTCCATGCCAGCTCGGCAACGGGATGCAGGTCGCCGTCCTCGCCTCGTGCGATCGACTGGCGAGCCTGGATGACCAGCTCCCTGATGACGGGCCTCGAGACACGCTCGACGTCTTCCAGGTCGTAGACGACCTGAACGTTGTTGAAGAACCCGGAGAAGAGGTTCAGAACGATGGCCATCGTGATCGCCACGACGAGCGAGACCACACTCAACTCGGTGATCGTGACCCCCCTGTCATCGCCGGAGGCCCTGCTCAGCTGCATTGCTGTTTGCTCCCGCCCCACGTGACACTGCCGCCGGCCGCCACGATCACGCTGCCTGTGGCGGCAGTCGTGCCGTCCTCGCAGAGCTTGACGACCTCGTATGTACCAGGAGGGACCGCTGCTGAGCCCTTGCCGCCCGCGTTGGCGAGCACGATCTGATAGTCGTCTGGGGATCCCGAGTCGCGGAATCCGAAGTTCCCCGCCCCTGCCTTCTCGAACAGGATCGCTCCGCTGCCTGCGGGGGTCGCCAGGGTCACGGTGGCGTCAGCCGGATCCCAGGCAAGCGGTCCGTGAGCCGCGTGCCCGTACGGGGAGGTGACGGAGAAGGCTTCGAGCGTCGTCTTCGGTAGGTGGGCGTGGACGAGCCCGCCAGGGTCGGTGACCACGACGATCGAGTTCTTCCACAGGCCGGTCTCGGTGAACGAGACCAGCGCCCCGGAGATGGGCTCGCCGTAGGCGTCCTGGACCTTCACGTCGACGTCTTCCGTGGCCATCGTCGCCACCGCCAGGGCGAACGTCTCAACGTGGTCGAGATCCGAGGGATAGCCAGACGGGACCTCGACGCTGAGGGCATTGGCCGGCAGATAGCCGTTCGCGGTGACCGAGAACGTGAACAGGCCCGGCACGATGGGCGCTCCATCGATCGTGGTCAGCACCCACGTTCCCGTGCTCGCCTGGGAGCTCTGATCGAGGAGCTCCGTACCTGCGGGATGCTCGAGGTACAGGTAGGCGCTCGCGTCGACCGGCAGCCCGGAAGCGGCGTCCCGCAGGTCCACCTCGATCGTGGCAGGCCGGTAGATGGTGACGGTGGCCGTGGCGGTCTGCGTGACGCCGACGTGTACCCGCTCGGTCTCCTGGGTCAGGTCGTCCGGATGGATGAACCACACGTCTGGGAAGCCCCCTGACGTGCTGCAGCCGGTGGGGCTGAGCCGGATGTAGTACCAGTAGTCGGGTTTGGTGGGGTCGGACTGGTTGGGATCGATGACCGCGAACGTCTGCTGGTCGTCTGTGGTCGACGAGACGATGGCAGGCAGGGTGTCCCTCGTGAGACACACCTTGGGACTGACGGACGTGTCCGTGACACCCGATGGGTTGTGGCGGACCAGGTTCACGATCACGTTCGCCTTGCCCTCGTGGGCCGCCAGGCTCGGGGGCGCAACGAGCGTGTCCATGATCACGTCGTCGATGAGTTCGGTCGGGTGGGAGATCGTCACCGTTACCCGCTTGTAGTCGACGCCCGTGTCTGCCACCGAGGGGACGCCATCCCCTCCCGTGGCGATGATGTCGAGCCCTGTCACCGAGCCCACGTACTCGACCTCGGTCGTCACGAGCCAGTCGATGCCCTGCACGGTGGTCGTCTCGGTGGCGGTGAGGACGCCTGCAGGCGAGGAGGATGGGAACCCGACGTCCAGGTACGGAAGGCTCCTGACCTCCTCGATCTGAGCTTGGGCGAGGTTGGAGGCGATGGAGACGAGCTTGGCTCGCTGGAGCCCTGAGAGGGCAGACATCACAGGGGTGATGGTCATGAGGATTCCTATGGCGAGCACCGAGAGGGCCATCACGGCTTCTGGCAGCGTGAAGCCGTCCTCGGAGGTCACGGGAGACGTGGAGGACATCCCTCCCCGACGAGGGGGCATCTCACCGCGGCGAGGGATGACTGGTCCACCGGCAGGGCGCGCAGCACCACGCATGGCCAAGGTATCGGCGCTGCGCAGGCTCGGGCTTAGTCTGGCGCTAGCGTCCTTCCCCGCCTTTGGGGAGGAGCCTATAGGCGTCGAACACGCCCTCGACCTGGTCCATCTCCGAGATGATCCTCGAGACTTGCAGCGGGTCGCTGAGCTCGACCTCGTAGCGCAGCAGTGCTACGAGATCTCTTCCGGTGTTGGAGGAAGAGGCGAGGATGTTCCCACCGACCTCTGAGATGACCGAGGTCACATCCCGCAGCAGGCGAGGTCTGTCCAGCGCCTCCACCTGCAGCCACACGGTGAAGCGACCCACCCGCTCCGGCGCCCACATCACCTCGATCATCCGCTCTTTTCTCTGATCGAGTGCCGAGATGTTCGTGCAGTCAGACCGGTGCACCGAGACACCTCGCCCGACGGTCACGAACCCTGCGATGTCGTCACCAGGGACTGGCGCACAGCATCTGGCGATGCGCACCCATACGTCGTCGAGACCTTCGACGATCACTCCTGAGGAGGCGGGCTGCGCTCGCCGAGCTTCAGGTGGCTCGAGCAGCTCCTGATCGGGCTCGGGCGGCTGCAGCAACCTCCTGACCCGCGTCGACACCGTGATGGGGCTGACGCCGCCCTCCCCGACCGCGACCTGGAGCGAGTCTGTGTCGGGATATCCGAGGTCGTCTGAGATGGCTGCCAGCAGCCGATCGCGCTCGGCAGCCGACAAACCGAGCCCCTCTCGTCTCAGACGGTCCAGGATCTGCTCCCTCCCCCTTGCCAGAGCCTCCTCGCGCCGTTGCCTGGAGAACCACTGCTTGATCTTCGAGCGAGCTCTCGAGGTGCTGATGAAGCCGAGCCAGTCCCTGCTTGGCCCTGACTCGGACTTGGCGACCTGGATCTCGACGACGTCGCCCGACTCGAGCGTGTGATCGAGAGACACCATGCGACCGTTCACCTTGGCTCCCTGGCAACGATGGCCGACGTCCGTGTGGATGGAGTACGCGAAGTCGACAGGCGTGGCTCCTGCTGGCAGGACCTTGACGTCACCCCGTGGTGTGAGGACGAACACCTCGTCGCGGTAGAGGTCGAGCTTGAGATCGGCGAGGAACTCATGGGGGTCTGCCTGCTCGTCCCACAGCATCCGCATGTCCGCCATCCAGGGAAGGTCCTGGCTGGAGGCACCCTCCTTGTACCGCCAGTGCGCGGCGATCCCGTACTCGGCTCGCTCGTGCATCTCGCGGGTCCTGATCTGGACTTCGAGCGGCTTGCCTTCTGGTCCGATGACCGTCGTGTGCAAGCTCTGGTACAGGTTGAACTTGGGCATCGCCACGTAGTCCTTGAACCGGCCGTGGATCGGAGGCCACATCGAGTGCACGAGCCCGAGAGCCCCGTAGCAGGCCGGAAGATCCTCTGTCAGGATCCTGATGCCGATCAGATCGTGGATCTCGTCGAAGCCCTGACCCGTCGACACCATCTTGCGGTAGATGGAGTAGTAGTGCTTCGGGCGGCCGGACACGTCTGCCTGCACGCCTGCCTCGGAAAGAGCTCCGCTGATCTCCTCGATGACCTTGGCGAGGTACTGCTCACGCTCGGGCGCCCTGCGCTCGATCAGCTCTTCGATCTCCAAAAAGCGCTTCGGGTAGAGGATCTCGAACGAGCGGTCCTCCATCTCGTGCTTGATCTCCTGGACCCCGAGACGGTGAGCGAGGGGC